>CANGYM010000056.1 GCA_947458145.1 Alphaproteobacteria bacterium
CCCCCACAACAGAGGGCTTTGTAAGGAGCCATCAAAAAAAGGGCTATGGATTTGTGGATAAAAACCTGCCCCGCCTCCTGCACCTAAAAAAACAAAAAGCGGACATTTCTAATTTGCTCAATGCGGACATTTCTAATTTGCTTTGACATCCTTTGTATCCGTTAAGGGGCTATGGGAAGAAATTTTAACGTTCACATATCTCCCTTTACGTTCTGTTTGTGTTCTTATACTACTAATGATTCCACACACTGACATAAAAACAAAGGATACACACTATGGGGCAGCGGGCAAAAATTGCACTTATCGGCGCAGGTCAAATCGGCGGTACTTTGGCCTTGTTGGCAGGGATGAAAGAGCTGGGGGACGTGGTCCTGTATGATATCAATGAGGGCATTCCCCAAGGAAAAGCTCTGGATATTTCCCAATCCGCCCCCGTGGCGGGCTTTAACGCCCATTTTTCTGGCGCCAACGGCGATTACAGCCCCATTGCAAACGCAAATGTGGTCATCGTCACCGCCGGTGTCCCCCGCAAACCCGGGATGAGCCGCGATGATTTGTTGGGTATTAACGGCAAAGTCATGGCCGATGTGGCTGAGGGCATCAAAACCCATGCCCCCAACGCGTTTGTGATTGTCATCACCAATCCCCTGGATGTGATGGTGTCTGTGATGCAGGAAAAAACAGGCTTTCCCCCCAGCCGCGTTGTGGGTATGGCAGGGGTTTTGGATTCGGCCCGTTTCCGGTTCTTTTTGGCCGAAGCGTGCGGCGTTTCCACCGAAGACGTCACGGCCTTTGTGTTGGGCGGCCACGGCGACAGCATGGTGCCTTTGGTGCGGTATTCAACAATTGCCGGAATTCCTTTACCGGATGTGGTGGCCATGGGTTGGCTTTCTCAGGCCAAACTGGATCAGATCGTGCAGCGCACGCGGGATGGGGGCGCTGAGATTGTCGGGCTTTTGAAAACGGGCTCTGCCTTTTATGCCCCCGCGGTGTCGGCCATTGCCATGGCAGAAAGTTATCTGCGGGATCAAAAGCGGGTTCTGCCTTGCGCGGCTTATCTTGACGGTGCCTATGGCGTGAAGGATCTTTATGTTGGTGTTCCAACCATCATCGGTGCCAAAGGGGTGGAAAAGGTCATTGAAATCCAATTAACACCAGAAGAAAAAGCCATGTTTGATCGCTCTGTGGACAGCGTGCGCCAGCTGAAAACCGCGCTGAACAATTTAAAACTGGCCAGCTAGGGGGGCGCCCTCGTGGCCCCTCTTCGCAAACTTCCCGATCATATCATCAACCGTATTGCGGCGGGGGAGGTCATTGAACGCCCCGCATCCGTCATTAAGGAATTGGTGGATAACGCGCTGGATGCGGGGGCAACCCATATTACGGTGCATCTGGAGGATGGGGGCAAAGCCAGCATTCACATCACCGATAACGGTGTGGGCATGCGGCGCAATGATTTGCCCCTGTGTTTAGAGCGTCACGCAACATCCAAACTCACCGATGAACACCTGGTTCATATTGTCACGTTGGGGTTTCGGGGGGAAGCCCTGCCCTCCATCGCCTCTGTCAGCGACCTGCGGCTGGTCAGCAAACACGCGGATGAACCCCACGCTTGGCAAATTTCCATGTCAGGAGCCACAAAGTCCGGGGTTACCCCCGCCAGCGGGTCCCAAGGCACCACCATCACGGTCAACAACCTGTTTTTTAACGTTCCGGCGCGGTTAAAATTTCTAAAAGCTGCCCCCAGTGAAATGCGCAAAATCACGGAAACGCTGGAACATCTGGCCCTGACCCGTCCGGATGTTATGTTCGAGATCACCCATAACAACCGCCGCACCCATCACTGGACAGTCTCATCTGAGGATCCTTTAAAACACAGAATCACCCAGATTTTGGGCCACGATTTTTGGGATAACAGTGTGGCGTTTGTGCGGGAACAGGGGACAACACGCCTTGATGGTCGATGCAGCCTGCCCACCTATAACCGTGCGACTCAGGCAGAGACGTACGTGTTTGTCAACAATCGCCCCGTGCGGGATCGATTGCTGCAAACGGCTGTACGCGTCGCCTATCAGGATTTTTTACCGCGGGACCGTCATCCCGTGGTTTTTTTAAGCCTAACCTGCGATCCCTATGATGTGGATGTGAACGCCCACCCCGCAAAAACCGAGGTCCGCTTTCGGGATGCCGCCCCCCTGCGCCATCAGATCATCAGCACCCTTCGCGCCGCCCTGCAGCAGGACGGGCACCGCGCCAGCACCACCCTGGCCCATCAGATGGTGCAGCGTGTGAATGCCATGCAAACCTATGACGCCCCCACCCCATCGGCGTTTTCCCAGCCCCATTTGGGGGAACGGGCCACCCTTTCCTATAGCACCGGCCCCCGAACGTTTGGATACCAGAGTGTTTCGCCAGCCCCCCAGCGATACGCTGGGGCCAGCACACCCCCTGATGATGTCCCCACCCATGCCCCTGAGCCTTTACCCATGGGATATGCACTGGGCCAGATTTTGGATACCTATATTCTGGCACAAAGCGAAGACAGCCTGATTGTGGTGGACCAACACGCGGCCCATGAACGTTTGGTGTACGAGGCCATGAAAAGCACGACCCTGACCCAAGTTGTCCCCCAACCCCTGCTGGTGCCTGTGATGTTCAAGACCGATGCGGATACCGTGGCTTTGTTTGAGACCTACCGAGATTTTCTGGCCGAAAAAGCCTTTCTGATCCGTGGTGTTTCTGAGGATACGGTGATTTTAGAGGCTGTTCATCCCTATCTGATCGCCTGCGACCTGACCAAAATGATGAGGGATATGGCGGAGGAACTCAGAGACTCTGGCCACCCCTCCACCCTGACCGCCACCCTGCACGAGGTCTGCGGCAACATCGCCTGCCGCAGCAGCATCCGCGCAGGGCGACGGCTGAAGCTGGAGGAAATGAACGCCCTGCTTCGTCAGATGGAGGCCACACCCCACGCCGGCCAGTGCAACCATGGCCGCCCAACCTATATTCGCCTGCGCGGGGGGGATTTGGCGCGACTGTTTGGCCGTACCTGAGAAAAAATACGCTATGCCGACCCCACCAAGGCCGATTCCACAAACGTTTCCAACGTTTTGGGATCCGAAACACTGAAACAGGACACATCGTTCAAACGACGTTTGGCCAGATTGGTTAACACCGTTCCATGGCCCAACTCCACGGCCAGAGTTAACGCTTGGCCATCGGCGTAATCCATGATCTCACGCCAGCGCACACGACCTGTGATTTGCTGAACCAACAGCGTCTCCCACCCTGTGGACTCCGGCTTGGCGGTGACGTTGCTGAGGATGGGATACGGGGCCCGCCCCGAAAGCGGACGCAGCGCCAGCGTTTCCGCCACGGCATCCGCAGCAGAGGTCATGGCGGGACTATGAAACGGGGCGCTCACCGGCAGGGGCAAAACCCGTTTGGCTAAGGGTTTCAGGATTTCCGAGCAGACCTCTAAATCTTTTAACGGCCCACTGAGGACCACCTGACCATCAGCATTATCATTGGCCAAAACACAGGCGGGAAAACGGGAAAGCGCGGTTTCAACATCCTGCAGCGAAGCCCCCAGAACCGCCACCATCCCCCCCTGCCCTGCCGGAGCAGCATTTTGCATAGCCCGTCCCCGAATTTGCAGGACTTGGGCCGTGTGCGCCAGCGACAGCATCCCCAGCGCCGCCACCGCACTGTATTCCCCCAAAGAATGCCCCGCTGCAAAGCGTCCTGTGGTGGGGATATTGATTTTGGCCTGCGTTTTTAAAACACGGGCCACCGCCAAACTGACGGCCATAATGGCTGGTTGGGCGTTTTCCGTTAGGGTCAGATCCTCTAGCGGGCCTTCCTTCATCAGGCGAAAAAGATTGATTTTCAGGGCCTCATCCACTTCCCCAAAAACCTCCCGCGCCTCAGGGAAAACCTCTGCCAGCGCGGCGCCCATACCCACAGACTGGCTGCCTTGGCCAGGAAATAACCATAAAACGTTCATAAAAACACCCAGCGGTTTGTTATTGTGTCTATGGGGACTGTAAAGCTTTTCTCCCGAAGGTCAAAAATTTTTCAAAAAGAAAAAGCGGGGACTCACCCGAAAAATTCATCCGCGTACATATGGACGGGCTTTTCCCAACCCACACTGGCGCAGGTGACAAAAACGCTGTGCAGATGACCGTCCAGATTGCTTTCCCAAAACGCCAGAAATTTTTTAAGCGTTGGAAAAAAACGGGGCACATCCAAATCCTGCCACAAATAGGTTTGCAACAATGACGGATAATCCGGAAAGTAATAAGTGATCTCGGCTGTGGTTAACACATGATTTTCGGGGCGAAAAAGGATTGTTGTGTCCATGATCCGATCCTATCGGTTTCCTTGATTGGCGCCCGCTAACCACTCAGCGTTGCTTTGGTGGTTTTGCGCGGTGGTTTTTTTGTGGGTGGGGCCGGATGCAGGCTTCCCTCCCCAATGTCGAAATCCAAATGATCCCCTTTTAAAACAATACAGACATTGCCGCCCTTCACCAATTTCCCAAACAACAACTCTTCGGCCAACGGTTTTCGGACATAATCCTGAATGACCCGCGCCAGCGGCCGCGCCCCATAATCGGGATCATAGCCCTTATTCGCCAGCCACGTACGGGCATCATCGCTGATATCGATGGTGACATCTTTGTCGGTCAACTGGGCCTCCAGCTCCACAATAAATTTATCCACAATGGTTTCAACGTGTTCACGACCTAACTTTTTAAAGGAAATGGTCGCATCCAAACGATTCCGGAATTCCGGCGTAAACAGACGATTGATAGACTCTTTTTCGTCCCCGCTTTGCCGCTCTTGCTTAAAGCCCAAGGCACTTTTGGATAACAGATCCGCCCCCACATTGCTGGTCATAATCAGAATCACATTGTGAAAGGAAATGGCCTTGCCATTATGATCCGTCAGCTTGCCGTGATCCATCACCTGCAACAAGATATTGAACAAATCCGGATGGGCCTTTTCAATTTCATCCAGCAACAAAACACAGTACGGGGTTTGTTCGACTTTATCGGTGAGCAATCCCCCCTGTTCAAACCCCACATACCCTGGGGGGGCCCCAATCAGGCGGGACAAACTGTGTTTTTCCATATATTCGGACATGTCAAAACGCAGCAAGGGAATGTGCATCAAACTTGACAGCTGCCGCGCCACTTCGGTTTTTCCAACGCCGGTGGGGCCCGTAAACAAATAACACCCTATGGGTTTTTCAGGATCCCGTAACCCCGCCCGCGACAATTTTAACGCCGCATCCAGTTGATCAATGGCCTCGTTCTGACCAAAAATCACCGTTTTTAAGGTGCTTTTCAGGAGATAGAGCATCTCTTTATCGGTCTTGCTGATGGTTTTTTCAGGAATGCGGGCGATTTTGGCCACAATGGATTCAATATCGCGCCGCGCAATGATTTTTTTTCTCTTCGATGGGATTTGCAAATGCTGCGCCGCCCCCGCTTCATCCAAAACATCAATGGCTTTATCCGGCAATTTCCGGTCATTGATATACCGCACAGAAAGGGTTACCGCGGCTTTCAGGGCATCATGAGCATATTTAACCTGATGGTGCGCTTCATAATAGGGCTTTAGTCCTATTATAATTTTCAGGGCATCATCCTCAGAGGGCTCGGCCACATCGATTTTTTGAAAACGACGCACGAGGGCGCGATCTTTTTCAAAGTGGCCACGGAATTCTTTGTACGTTGTTGCCCCAATACACCGCAAGGTCCCACGGGCCAAAGCCGGCTTTAAGAGGTTTGAGGCATCCATAGCCCCCCCGCTGGTGGCCCCCGCCCCAATCAAAGTGTGAATTTCATCAATAAACAAAATGGCGTTTTTTAAACCCTCTAAATAATGAATCAGGTTTTTCAAACGTTCCTCAAAATCCCCGCGATAGCGGGTTCCGGCGAGCAAGGCCCCCATATCCAAACTGTAAATTTCACAATCTTTAAGGACGGCGGGCACCGTTCCTTCGACGATTTGACGGGCCAACCCTTCGGCAATGGCCGTTTTGCCAACACCTGGATCGCCCACCAGCAAGGGGTTGTTTTTCGTGCGACGGCATAAAATCTGAATCGTGCGGGCAATTTCCTCCGCGCGTCCGATGATGGGATCAATTTTCCCCTCCGTGGCCCGATGATTCAGGTTGATGAGATAGCTGCCCTGATCCCGATTTTTGGCCTCGGGTTCCTGCGCCTCTTTTTCAGACGTGCCTTGCGAAGAGGAAGAGATGGGAGACGATGGCTTGGCGCCCTTGGCAATCCCGTGAGAAATATAATTCACAGCATCGAAGCGGGACATATCCTGCTCTTGCAGGAAATAAACCGCGTGGGATTCTCTCTCAGAAAACAACGCCACCAGAACGTTGGCCCCTGTGACCTCAGAGCGCCCCGCTGATTGAACATGAATGACCGCCCGCTGGATCACCCGCTGAAAGGCCGCGGTGGGCTTTGGATCTTGGGGCATGGCGGTGACGAGGCTTTTCAGCTCTTTATCCAAATATTGCGATAGGGCGTAAGATAGTTTTTTCAAATCCACGCTACACGCTTTCATGACCGTCGAAGCTTCCCGATCATCCACCAGCGAGAGCAGCAAATGTTCCAAGGTGGCAAATTCGTGATTACGCTCGCCCGCCAAATCCAGGGCACGATGAAGCGTTTTTTCCAGATTCGAGGATAACATAACTAAGCCCTCTCAATCATACATTGCAAAGGATGCTGATGCTTTTGAATCGCCCGACGAACCTGGGCCAGCTTGGTTTCGGCAACTTCCAGCGTATAAATGCCACAAATTCCTGATCCTTTGGTATGGATGTCCAGCATAACTTTTGTCGCTTCCTCTAACGTTTTGCCAAAATAGGTCTGCAAGATGTGGACCACGAAATCCATGGGCGTATAATCATCATTCAGCATCACCACCCGATACATCGAGGGCCGCCGCAACCGAACAGCGGTGCGGGTACGAAGATCGGTGTGAGTTTCAGCCCTATGATCATAAAACGCCATGCGCGTAAGACCTGTCTTCATGCTTCAGTGTAGACAAAAAGAGTGAACAAAACGTAGGCACGTTTCATTTTCTAAAATGATACGGGAAAAAATGAAAAAGTTCAAGGCAGGGACATGAAGGCTTTCCCTGTCAAATAAATCCTTGTCAAAAGCAAAAAGATCTGCAAAAAGTTGAAGTTCGATTTTTTGGGCTTATCTGTGGACTCTGGACGACATCCCGGTGCCACGATAAAACCCTGTAAATCGCCTTCACAGATTTAGGTTTAGATCGATCCTTGTGAAGATTTTTTGTCCTTTAATAATCAAAGAGGTTTACGATGTCGCTCTCAAACGAGAACAGATTGAAATTGATCCAAGATTTTGGTGGATCGGAAAAAAATACAGGCTCTTCTGCCGTTCAAGTGGCTCTGTTTACGCAGCGTATCAATGAGTTGACGGAACATCTGAAGATTCACAAGAAAGATCACAGCTCTCGCCGTGGATTGCTAAAAATGGTGGGTCGCCGCCGGAAACTGTTGGATTATTTGAAATCCAAGCAGGTTTCTGAGTATAAAGCCCTGATTGAAAAACTGGGTCTTCGTTATTAATTGTTTTCGGGTTAGGAAAAGACATGAAATTTGATGTAATCTCTCGTGAGATCAACTGGGCAGGCCGTACCCTGCGTTTAGAAACAGGAAAAGTTGCACGCCAAGCAGACGGGGCCGTCATGGTCAGCTACGGCGATACTGTGGTGCTTTGCACCGTGGTGGCGAATAAAAACACCGCCGCGAAAAATGATTTTTTCCCTTTAACTGTCCATTACACGGAAAAAACCTTTTCCGCTGGACGCATCCCTGGGGGATTTTTTAAACGTGAAGGGCGCCCCAGTGAAAAAGAGGTTCTGACGTCACGCTTGATCGATCGCCCCATCCGGCCCCTGTTTGAATCATGGTACAACCAAGACACACAGGTTTTGTGTACGGTGCTGAGCTTTGACGAATCCGTGGATGCTGATATTGCCGCTATGGTGGGGGCTTCGGCTGCCTTGGCCATTTCTGGCCTTCCTTTTGTCGCCCCCATTGCCGCCGCCCGTGTTGGATATGTTGACAATGCGTTCGTGTTAAACCCAGGGATTAAGGCTCTTGAAGATTCTGATCTGGATCTGTGCGTTGCCGGAACCGACGAAGGCGTGTTGATGGTGGAGTCCGAGGCCAAAGAACTCAGCGAAACCCTGATGCTGCAGGCCGTTATGTTCGGCTTTGATGCTTTCCAGCCTGTGATTGCCCTGATTAAGGATTTTGCGGCCGCCCGTCAAAAGGCCCCTTTGTTTACCGCGCCTGAAAAGGAAAAGGCTTTCTTTGATGACAAAGCCGCCAAAGCCCTGAGCGCGTCGTTCAAATCGGCCTATGATATCAAGGTCAAACAGGACCGCCGCGCCGCCATTGACGCGGTTTATGCGGATCTGAAACAAAAATGGGCGGATCACGAATCCTTAGAAAAAATCCTGAACGAAGCCAAAGACC
>CANGYM010000057.1 GCA_947458145.1 Alphaproteobacteria bacterium
AATCAGGCCGATCAACATACCGCGCAGAACATCCATGGACGGCAGCTTGGACAGGGTGCGCACATCCTCGGCGGACAGCAAACGGCCATCCATCACGGCGCTGAGAACCTGAAGCTGGTCCGGAAATTTTTTTTCTTCATCCACCAGAACCTTGCACAGGCCCACGGGATCCTGACCCGTCACAACGGCGGTACGACCCACGAAGGATGACGTTAAAACCTCGCAAACGGTCCCCTGAACGGCCAAACGGCACAGGGTGTTTTTGGATACCTGCAGCGACCCACCCGCATCCCGCACGGCGCGACGCAGGGCCAAGGAATTGGCCACTTTATAATCGGTTTTTTTTACCACAATCACGATGGGGGCATGGGACACAGCCTCTTTAACGGCGGCAATATAAGCAGGCTTTTCTGAACGTAACATAACTTTCCCCAAACAAAACACATACTTAAAAAAAAGAAGCAGGGGAGGGGACAAAGCCACACCAAAGGCCCGCAACCATGGGGCTCTTTTTAGGGGCTCTGATCAACATCTCGTGCGGGCTTTACGTTTTTAAAGGCTTAAAAACACCGGCAGTCTGCAACGTTTTTTCAAAAACAGGAGCGCTACATAGCACAGCGGGGCAGGGGGGCGCAAGGGGTTTTTTTACAAAAAAATCCTAGCATCCCCCCCAAAATCTGTTACCTGTCATCTGTTACCTGTCATCTGTTACCTGTTACCCGTATGAAAGAAACCCACCCCCTGCGCGATGTGAACCCTGTGGCGGCCGCCAAGGCCAGCACGCTGTCCGATGCTTTGCCGTATATGCGCCAGTATGCGGGGCGCACCGTTGTCATTAAATTTGGCGGCCATGCCATGGGGGAGGAAAGCCTGACCGAGGCCTTTGCCCGTGATATTGTCCTGATGAAACAGGTGGGTATGAATCCCGTGGTGGTGCACGGCGGCGGTCCCCAGATTGGCGCTATGCTAGAGCGCTTGAAAATCAAAAGCGAATACATCGACGGCCTGCGCGTCACCGACGCCGCCACGGTGGAGATTGTGGAGATGGTCCTGTGCGGATCCATCAACAAAAGCATCGTCAGCGCCATCAACAGGGCAGGGGGCCATGCCGTGGGCCTGTCCGGCAAAGACGGACAACTGATCGAGGCCCGCAAGCTGCGCCATCGCCCCACCCAAAAAACCGATTCCAACATTGAACGCCTGCTGGATTTGGGCTTTGTGGGGGAGCCTACCTTTGTGAACCCCCACGTTCTGGACGTTCTGGCCGAATCCGACATCATCCCCGTCATTGCCCCCATTGGGATGGACCCAGGCGGCCAAACCTATAACATCAACGCCGACACCGCCGCCGGTGCCATTGCTGAGGCCATGGAGGCCACACGCCTGCTGCTGCTGACCGACGTGGTGGGGGTTTTGGACAAGGATAAAACCTTGCTGCCCAAAATCACCCTGAGCCAAGCCCAAAAAATGATCGAAAACGGCACCATCACCGGCGGGATGATTCCCAAAATCCAAACCTGCCTGCACGCCATATCCCGCGGCGTCGGCGCGGCCGTCATCTTAGATGGCCGCATTCCCCACGCCCTGCTGCTGGAAACCTTCACCTCAGAAGGGGCAGGGACGATTATTATGGAGGGGTAGGGGAGAGGGCCCCCAAAGCCCCCCCCTCACAAACCCCTCACGATCCCTTTTTGGCCATCAGATCCCGAATTTCCGTGAGCAAGACCTCTGTTGGGGTGGCGACGGCTGCGGCGGCTTCTTCCTCTTTCATCACCTTGGTTTTCAGTTTGTTGACCTGTTTGATCAAAACAAAAACGGCAAAGGACACAATCAGAAACTGAATCACCGCATTTAAAAATTTTCCGTAAGCGATGGGACTGGCCCCCGCATCCTGAGCCGCCTTTAAGGTGGTATAGGTCTGATCCCCCGACAGGGCCACAAAAAAGTTTGAAAAATCAATTCCCCCAATGAGCACACCCAGCGGCGGCATCAAAATATCGTTGACCAAACCATTGACCACCCCCGTAAAGGCCGTCCCGATAATGATCCCCGTGGCCAGATCAATCATGTTGCCACGCGCAATAAACGTTTTGAATTCTTGGAAGAAAGACATAAAAAAATCCCTGCTGTTGATAACGAAAGACACCTATAGGAGATTTTTATGCGGAGGGCAAGTGCAAGTGTGGGAAAGAGGGTGGTTAAGTATGACCCCGCTGCGCCAAGAATACAGCACCTGATATACTGCAATCAGCGGGCATGAAGCCGCAGCAGGTGAAGATTTTCAGGTCAGCCAAAAGGGGGCTCTGCCTTTAAAAATCTCTTTATTGATTATAGATTGCGTTGTGACAGGAAAAAACGTACACCAGTTTTTTATAATCTCTATAATTCAAGGAGTGTATCATGGGCTTCGGTACAAAAAAATGGCTGCTTATCATCGGCGTAGTTCTGGTGTTGTTTTTTGTAACGGGGATTAACACCATCCCACGTCTTGATGAAGGCGTGAACGCTTCATGGGCGCAGGTGGAAAATCAATATCAACGCCGCATCGACCTTATTCCGAATCTCGTGGAAACCGTGAAGGGCTATGCCAATTTCGAAAAATCCACCCTGACGGATGTGATTAATGCCCGTGCTAATGCCACAAAAGCGACAATCAGCCCTGATATGCTAAACAATCCAGAAGCCATGAAAAATTTTGAGCAAGCGCAGGGGCAGCTCTCTTCAGCACTCTCAAGATTGATGGTGGTTGTGGAAAAATATCCCGATCTCAAAGCAAACGAGCAATTCTTGTCGTTGCAATCACAATTAGAAGGTACGGAAAACCGCATTGCGGTGGCACGTAAAGACTATATTGAAACAGTGCGTGGCTATAACACGGCAGTGCGTACCTTTCCCACGCGCATTTGGGCATGGATTTATGGGGTGCAGCCGAAACAAACATTCGCCGCAAAAGCAGGTGCAGAAAATGCGCCTGTTGTGAAGTTTTAAGTCGTGCGACGAATTGGTGCGCTGGCAGTTATCCTTGTTGTGGTGCTGGTGGAGAGTGCAGCTGCGGTCACCCCATTTCCGCTCCTTACAGGGCGTGTGGTAGACAATGCAGAAATCTTGTCGCCGCAGACCGAACAAACACTAACCCAAAAACTGAGCGACTATGAACACGGCACCACCAATCAAGTGGTTGTCTTCACCACCCCGTCTCTTGCAGGGCAGCCGATTGCGGATTATAGCAACTCATTGTTTCGTCACTGGCAACTGGGGCAAAAAGATAAAGATAACGGTATCTTATTGGTGATTGCAGCCCAAGATCATGCCTTGCGTATTGAGGTGGGCTATGGTTTGGAGGGCGTGTTAACCGATGCCCTGGCGCAACAGATTATTCACACCATCATCGTGCCGAATTTTAAAGCAGGTCAAATGGAGCAAGGGGTTGTTGCGGGAACAGAGGCCATCTTGGCAGTGCTCGGGGGCAACGAATTGCCGGCTGCTAAAAACAATAAACAAACGGGGGCCCCATGGATTTTTGTCGGTTTTATTGTGCTGTGGCTGTGGATATCTGTTGTCATAATGCGAGCCAAGCGTGCCACGCAGCGTTTACAAAACAGCACAGGAGACACATCAAACGCTTTGGCAGAAATGATTGAAGACACAGCAAAGGCTGCAATTGTGCTGTCCAGTCAAAACAATGGTGGCAACTATGGCAGTCGCGACGCTAGTGGCGGCAGCGATGATCGTTTCAGCGGCGGGGGTGGTAATTCTGGGGGCGGGGGTGCCTCGGGGCGTTGGTAAGAAAGGTGGCCTACAATCCTATGTGTGTGTATCGCGGGGGATATAACCCGCTATGTACGGGGTATGCCATGCATACAAATTAGCAAATTCGTAAGACGGTGGCTATGGCCCCCCCTTTTCTAACATCATTTGTCATAATATAGATTATAGGACTTTTAAGCAGGCTTGTTTTCGTGGGATTCCCAGTCCGTCACCAGCATATCCAAGTCCACATTCAATACTGTGGCCGCGCGGCACAAACATGCCTTCTCACACATTAAACAAAAAATGCATCACATCCCCGTCTTGAACAACATACTCTTTGCCTTCGGTGCGGAGTTTTCCGGCGTCGCGGGCGGCGGCTTCTCCCTTACATACTATATAGTCGTTATAGGCGATGGTTTCGGCGCGGATGAATCCTTTTTCAAAATCGGTGTGGATTTCACCGGCGGCTTGGGGGGCTTTGGCCCCGCGGCGCAGCGTCCATGCGCGGGCTTCCTTCGGCCCCACCGTAAAAAACGTCATTAACCCCAACAGGTCATAACTGGCCCGAATCAGACGGCTCAGGCCCGATTCTGACAGGCCCAGCTCGGTTAGGAAAACCTCTTTTTCGTCTTCGGGCAGCTGGGCGATTTCGGATTCAATGGCGGCGGCAATCATCACCACCCCACTGCCCTGCCCTGTTGCAAAGTGTTGTACTTTTGTCACATGGGCATTGCCGGTGGTGGCCTCGGCCTCCCCCACGTTGGCCACGTACAACACGGGTTTTCCTGTAATCATCTGTAAATCATGAAAAAAATGATGGGCTTTCAGGTCGTCGGGGATGGTGCGGGCGGGTTTGCCCTGCCCCAACGCTGCCAGCACGGCCGAGAGCACCGCCTCCGCCTCTTTGGCGTCCTTATCCCCCGATTTGGCCAGTTTGGCGATTTTCACCTGATGTTTTTCGGCGCGTTCCAGATCGGACAGCATCAATTCCGTTTCGATGGTGTCGATGTCCCGCAGGGGGTCCACCGATCCGTCAACGTGCGTCACATCACCGTTTTCGAAACAGCGCACGACGTGGATGATGGCGTCAACCTCGCGGATGTGGCTGAGGAATTGGTTGCCCAGCCCCTCGCCTTTGCTGGCGCCTTTCACCAGACCCGCGATGTCCACAAAGGTGATTTGCGTGGGAATAATTTTCTGGGACCCCGCCAGCTGGGCCAACGTCGCCAGCCGACCGTCCGGCACCCCCACTTTACCCTGATTGGGCTCGATGGTGCAAAAGGGGTAATTGGCCGCCTCCGCCGCCTGCGTTTGCGTTAAGGCATTAAAAAGCGTGGATTTTCCCACATTGGGCAGACCGACAATGCCGAGTTTCATAATCAAAACCACTTTTTCTTAAAAAAACGCAAAGTAACACACCCCATGATTTATTATATAAAAATTTGCTGTTATACTGGAACGCAAATCACAGGCTGAGCACCCCCATGGATCAACAACCACGATGGATTTATCGTTTTGACAATTACAAGCGGGCCTTTGGCTTGCTCCGTGAAGCCATCGAAACCATGGAAATCAGAGAATTAAGCCAACTGGAAAAAGAGGGAATTATCCAACGCTTTGAATACACCTGGGAATTGGCTTGGAAAGTCATAAAGGATTATCTGGAACACGAAGGGGTGACCCTGGATAAAATCACGCCGGCCTCCGTCATTCGGGCCGCCTTTGACGCCAAAATCATCACCGATGGTGAACGTTGGATGCAGGCCCTGGATGCCCGAAACAAAATGTCCCACGTTTACAATATGAAAAAATTTGAAGAAACGATTCACGACATCCAAAAAGACTATTTGACCCTGTTTGATGATTTACATTTATCGATGTTGGAAAGCGCCCTGAAAAACCAAAAGGGGTTTGGATCTCATGATGCGTGACCATGGCTTAACCGATGGGCAATTACGCATCATTACCGACACGCTGCGTCCGTTTGCGGGTAAAATCACCACCGTGGGTCTGTTTGGATCCAGGGCCACGGGAACCCATAGGGACAATTCCGATATTGATCTGGTACTCTACGGCCCCCTGAACGAAGCGGACGTTGATCGGATTTATACGCTGTTTGAAGAAAGCCCTTTGCCCATCAAGGTGGACGTGGTGGCGTTTGATCGGATTGATTATCCCCCGCTCAAGGCCCATATTGCGGCGGTGATGCGGCCGTTGTTTTAAAAAACGGAAAACCCCTTGACAAAACGATGCAATTTGATATTGTATTTTAATCTAAAGCATTAGAGCGAGGATTTGGATTATGGACTACGATGAAGACCAACAGAAATTAGAAGCCGCTCTTCAAAGTCTCTCTGAAGAAAAAGACCCCCGGGTCATCGTTGAAAAACTTCCTGATATTCTAGGAGATGTTATCAGACGCCATTCCGAAGAAATCTTAAACGAAATGCTTGTCTTTAACAGACACATTAGATCATGTGTTCAAAAACTTGATCCTCTACAAGTTCTTACACTCACCTCTAAAATAAAAGCAATCACGGATGAAACAGGGGAAGAAGGTCACACAACCCTTTGCACTATTTTTAGCGCAACCCAACAGTCTAGTAATCCAGAGACCCTTGTTTTGGCACACCAAGCGGACCAAATGATTATTGATAATTTCAACATTGATGAAGACTTTAAAGTAAGCACTTTCACATACCTATTTACAGATTACGCATCAAAAGGGTTAGAACGCCAGTGGGGGAGTAGCAAACAGGTATAGAATAAAAAGGGAAGGAGGACCTACCTAGTAATACACCCGTCGCTTTTTCTATACCTCTCCCCCCAAAACCCATACCCCGCCCCATTAAAACATGGGGTGGAATGTCACAGATTGTTTCGAAAAACATCATCATTATTGCTGGATAATCATTTTTTATGAAAAAAAACAATTGTTTATGAGAGACCAAAACCTCCCTTTGCACCTTATAGAAAGAGACTCCATAAAAACCAAAGAAGATCTGCTCTTTCTTTTTGAACGATGGATGCGCAAGCAAAACGTCGCTAACCAGACGATCCCAGAGCTTGCAGACCAATTTTTAGGAAAGCGCCTTTGGATCCTCGAAGGCCACCCCAATCACACAAAGTGGGCTAATATTATCGCTACACACTATCCACCAGCACACAACCTTCACGGTCAAACCTGGCCTAAATCCGCACAGAAACCCCAGATTCCGACAAGAACCGTTTGGCCTCAGCTAGGCCTGTGGTCCGATCGTGGAAGATAGACGCCGCCAGCACCGCCGACGCATGCCCCTCTAAAATACCCGCGGCCAAGTGCGCTAAGCTGCCCACCCCGCCCGAGGCAATCACCGGAATCCCCACGGCGTCCGCCACGGCGCGGGTCAGGTTCAGGTCATAGCCGGATAAGGTCCCATCACGGTCCATGCTGGTGAGGAGGATTTCTCCGGCCCCCAGACGCTCTACGTCCTGCGCCCATGCCACAACGTCCAGCCCCGTGGGGGTGCGGCCGCCGTGGGTGTAAACCTCGTGCCCCCCCTGCCCTACCCGTTTTCGGGCGTCAATGGCCACCACAATGCACTGATTGCCGAAACGGCGGGCGGCCTCTGAAATAAGCTCAGGATTTTGCACCGCCGATGTGTTGATGGACACCTTGTCCGCGCCGGCGTTCAGCAGGGCCCGAACATCATCCACCGTGCGCACGCCGCCCCCCACCGTCAGGGGGATAAAGCACGTTTCCGCCGTGCGGGCCACAATGTCCAGCAGCGTCCCGCGATTTTCCACCGAGGCCGTAATGTCCAAAAAACACAGCTCGTCCGCGCCCTGATCGTTGTAATACCGCGCCAATTCCACGGGGTCCCCCGCATCGCGCAGGCCCACAAAGTTCACGCCCTTCACCACACGGCCGTCTTTGACATCCAAACAGGGAATGATCCGGCTGGCCAGCATTAGATCTGGCCCGTGATTGTCAGACAGCGGGCCACGTCCACGTGCCCCTCGTAAATCGCCCGTCCACAAATCACGCCGTCAATGTTGGGATGGTTCAAATCCACCAGGGCCTGCAGGTCGGCCTCGCTGGACAAACCGCCAGAGGCAATGATGGGAATCTTCACCGCATCCGCCAACTCTGCCGTGGCCTGACGGTTCACCCCCATCCCCATGCCATCGCGGCGAATGTCCGTAAAAATAATGGCGGCCAGCGGCAGGGCCGCAAAACTGGTGGCCACATCCAGTGTTAAGGCCGTGGATTGCTTTTTCCACCCATGGGTGGCCACGCGGCCATCGCGGCTGTCCAGCGCCACCACAATTTTCCCGGGCCAGCGGTTCACCACACGATCAAACACATCGGGATCAATCAGGGCCATGGTGCCCACCACCACACGGGCGGCGCCGGCATCAAACCATTCCTGAACATCACGCAGGGTGCGAATGCCGCCCCCCACCTGTACCGATAATTTTGTGCGGCGCACAATTTCCCGCAT
>CANGYM010000058.1 GCA_947458145.1 Alphaproteobacteria bacterium
CCCCGTGGTGACGCGGGAAAACCGGATCACCATTGGCTTTCGTCCCGCATCCAGCGGCGGCAGTCGTTTTTCCAGCAATTACGTGGACCGCAGTGCGCGAGAGGATGTTCCGGACGAGGGCATGATGCTCACCGGCGACGAAAACATCGTGGATATTGATTTTATTGTGTTCTGGCGCATCAAAAGCGGCGGGGATTATCTGTTTAACGTGCGCGATCCTGAGGTTGCGGTGAAAACCGTGTCCGAAAGTGTCCTGCGCGAGGTTGTGGGGAAAAAGCCCATTGTGGCCGCCCTGACCGAGCGCCGCCGTGAAATCGAGCAAGAGGCCTTGGCCGCCATCCAAACCCGCATGGACAGTTACGGCACGGGGGTTTTGGTGAAAAGCGTTCAGCTGCTGGATGTGGCGCCGCCGTCTTCGGTCATTGATTCGTTTAACGATGTGCAGCGGTCCCGCGCGGACAAGGAAAAAAGCCGCAACCAAGCCCAAGCGTACCGGAACTCTGTTCTGCCCGTCGCCCGAGGGGAAGCGGTGAAATTGATCCAAGAGGCCGAAGCCTATCGCCAGCAGGTCGTCAGCAAGGCCGAGGGGGATGCCAATCGCTTCACCGCCGTGTACAACGCCTATAAAGACAGCAAAGACGTCACGTCCCGCCGTTTGTATTTGGAAACGCTGGAAGAGATTTTGCAAAGCGCCAAAACCATCGTGGTGGATGGCAAAGGCGGCGGCACGGGCGTGGTGCCCTATCTGCCCCTGCCTGAGATTCAGAAAAAAGCCGCGCCCGCGCCGGCGACGCCGTCAACCCCCTCAGCCCCTGCAGGAGGCCAGCCATGAAAACCCCTGTGATTATGATTGTTTTGGGTGTGCTGGCGTTTGTCCTGCCCATGATCCTGTTTACCGTGGATGAGCGGGAGCAGGCCATTGTGTTTCAGTTCGGGGAAATCAAGGCCGCCCATTTGAAACCCGGGCTAAAAGCCAAGGTGCCGTTTTTGCAGTCCGTGGTGTATTACCCCAAACAGGCGTTGTTTATTTCCCCGCCGCAGCAGCAGGTGATTTTGGCGGATCAGAAGCGTTTGAACGTGGATTCCTTTGCGTATTTTAAAATATCGGACCCCCTGAAATTTTTCCAAAATCTGCGCAGTTTGGAAAACGCCAATGCCAACTTGGGCGATCGGATCAATTCCACCATGCGGGAGGTCTTGGGGCGTTACGCTCTGACGGATGTGCTCTCTGACAAACGGGAAGCCATCATGGCCCGCATTCGGGACAACATGAACACGGAAATTCAAACCCTGGGCGTTCAACTGGTGGATGTGCGCATCCAGCGGGCCGATTTGCCGCAGGAAACCAGCGAGTCCATCTTTGCGCGTATGCGGTCCGAGCGGGAAAGGGAATCCCGTGAATTCCGCGCCCAAGGGGAAGAAGACGCCCAGCAAATTAGGTCAAAGGCCGACAAAGAGCGCACGGTGTTGATTGCCGAGGCCTCTCGCAAGGCCCAAGAGGCCAAAGGGGAAGGCGATGCCAAAGCCATTGCCATTTATGCGGCGGCGTTTAATGCGGATCCTGAGTTTTATGGTTTTTACCGCTCTCTGGAGGCGTACCGCAAATCGCTGGCCCGTCCGGACACCACGTTGGTGTTGTCGCCGGATTCGCCGTTTTTTGAATACATGAACAAAAAGAATCCTTAAAAAAAAGACCGCCGATGCTGGGTTTATTTTCTTTTTTCTCGTTCTTTTTGCTGCTGGGGGCTGTGGGCGTTGTGTTTTCGCGGCATACGGTTCATGCGGTGTTGTCCCTGATTTTTGCGTTTTTTAATGCGGCGGCCCTGTTGATTATGATCGGGGCGGAGTTTGTTGGCTTTATGCTGATTGTGGTTTATGTGGGGGCGGTGGCGGTTTTGTTTTTGTTTGTGGTGATGATGCTGGATGTGGATCGGGATGCGTTGCGCTCTGCCGTGGCGCCCCATAAAAAATGGGTGATCTTTTTTGCCGCGGTGTTTGTGATTGAGATTCTGGCTTTGGTGGCCTATAGCCCCCCCCACTTGGGCGGGGCGGGGGCCATGGGGGCGCTGGTGCCCGCGCAGGGCGATAACGTTCGGGCGCTGGGGATGGTTCTGTATACCACGTATGCCCCGCTCTTTTATGCGGCGGGGATGATTTTGCTGCTGGCCATGATCGGGGCCATTGTGTTGACGCTGCGGCAACGTTCCGGCGTGCGCCGCCAGAACATTGCCCAACAAAACGCCCGCCGCGCCGAGGATACCGTGACCCTCGTCAACCCCCCAAGTGGGGAAGGAGTGATCTAGATGATGGATGTTTTCCTGCAGCCTGTGGGCATTGTGCATTATTTTTTGCTCTCCACCCTGTTGTTTGTCATTGGGGCCATGGGGATTTTTTTGAATCGCCGCCATGTGCTGAGCATGCTGATGGCGCTGGAGCTGATTTTGCTGGCGGTGAACATTAACTTTGTGGCCTTTTCCGTGGCCCACGGGAATGTTGAGGGACAGATTTTTAGTTTTTTCATCCTAACCGTAGCCGCCGCCGAAGCCGCCATTGGTCTGGCCATTCTGGTGATCTTTTTCCGCCGTTATCAGACGGTGGATGTGGCCGCCATGGATACACTTAAGGGATAACACACCACATGACCATGGCTGAGATTTCTGTTTTTTCTACGCTTTTTGGCTTTTTGCTGGCGGGGCTGTGGGGGCGGTCTTTGGGTGTGGGGCTGACGAATTTTATCACGATTACCGCCATGGCGATTTCCACCGCGGCCTCTGCGTGGTTGTTTTATGATGTGGCTGTTTTGGGGCATCCCCAAACCCATATGTTGGGCACGTGGATTCAAACGGGGGGGCTGGATATTGCGTGGGCTTTGCGGCTGGACGCTCTGTCCACCGTGATGATGCTGGTGATTACCTCGGTGGCGCTGATGGTGCATGTTTATGCGGTGGGGTATATGCATCATGATGCCTCGCCCCAGCGGTTTATGGCGTATTTAAACCTGTTTGTGTTTTGCATGATGATGCTGGTGACGGCGGATAATTTGGTGCAGCTGTTTTTTGGATGGGAAGGCGTGGGTTTGGCATCCTATCTGTTGATTGGGTTTTGGCATGAAAAACCATCGGCCAACGCGGCGGCCATGAAGGCCTTTGTGGTCAACCGTGTGGGGGATTTGGGGCTGGCGCTGGGGATTTTTGCGGTTTATCTGCATTTTGGCACGGTGCAGTTTGATGCGTTGTTTGCCGCCCTGCCCTCTGTCGCGGGGCAGGTTGTGAGTTTTGCGGGCTATACGCTGCCCGTTTATGATTTTGTGGCCCTGTTGTTGTTTGTGGGGGCTGTGGGAAAATCCGCGCAGTTGGGTTTGCACGTTTGGTTGCCCGATGCCATGGAGGGCCCAACCCCTGTTTCCGCCCTGATTCACGCCGCCACCATGGTGACCGCGGGTGTGTTTTTGATGTGTCGTGTCTCGCCGCTGTTAGAGCTGGCCCCGCTGGCCCAGCAGGTGATTTTGCTGGTGGGGATGGCCACGGCGCTGTTTGCCGCCACGGTGGGGATGACGCAGTTTGATATTAAACGCGTGATTGCCTATTCCACCTGCAGCCAGTTGGGGTACATGATGATGGCGGTGGGCGTGGGGGCCTATCCCGCGGCCATGTTCCATTTGTTTACCCATGCGTTTTTTAAGGCCTTGTTGTTTCTGGGCGCCGGCTCGGTGATCCATGCCCTGTCCCATGAACAGGATATGCGCATGATGGGGGGGCTGCGGACGGTGATTCCGTGGACGTACCGCATGATGCTGGTGGGGACTTTGGCTTTGTCGGGGATTTTCCCCTTTGCGGGGTATTATTCTAAGGATATTGTGCTGGAATCGCTGTTTGCGTCGCAGGGCTCTCTGGCCTATCTGAGTTATGGTGTCGGGGCGTTTGTTGCGTTTTTGACGGCGTTTTACAGTTGGCGCGTTATTTTCCTGACCTTTCATGGCAAGCCACGGGCGGATGAACGGGTCATGGCCCACGCCCATGAATCGCCGGCGGTGATGATTTTCCCCTTGCTGATCTTATCGTTGGGGGCCATAGGGGCCGGTTATGTGGGGTACGAGGCCTTTGTTGGCCATGATCGCGAGGCATTCTGGCAGGGCACGCTGGCCGTATCCCAAACCCATGACGTTATCGAGGCCGCCCACCACGTGCCCGCGTGGGTGAAGTGGTTTCCTTTGGAGGTTGCCGCCCTCGGTATTGCGTTGTCGTGGTTTTTTTATCGCTATAACCCTGCCCTGCGCCGGCGTTTGGTGGATGGACTGGGGGCGGTGTACCGGTTTGTGTATAACAAATGGTATGTGGATGAACTGTATAACTTTCTTTTTGTCAGGCCGGCGCGGGCCTTGGGGCGGTTTTTCTCCTCGGGCGTGGATGCGGGCGTGATTGATGCCTTTGGGCCCCATGGGGCTGTGGCCCTGTCCCAAGGTATCGGGGCCCGTTTGTCGCGGTTTCAAACGGGGCAACTGCCGTTTTACGGGGCGGTGTTGTTTGCCGGTGCCAGTTTGGTGATGCTGTATGTGATTGTGCGGGGGGCGTGGGTATGATTGGGATTCTTTCCGTCATGACGTATCTGCCGTTGCTGGGGGTTTTGGGCATTGCGCTGAGCGGGTCCGATTCACGGGCGCGTTTGGATGAAAACGTGAAGGTGTTGGCCCTGTTTGTGTCGTTGATCGTTTTGGGTTTGGCCGTGTATGTGGGCCTGCATTTCGATGTTTCGGGCGATAAAGCCGCGACGTTTCAGTTTGTTGAGCATTTTTCTTGGTTCCCGTCCCTTGGTTTGACCTATCACATGGGGGTGGATGGGATTGCGCTGTGTTTTGTGTTGCTCTCGGCCCTGTTGGTGCCCATTTGTATCGTGGCCAGTTGGAAAAGCGTCAAACACCGCGTGCGCGAGTACATGGCCGCGTTTTTGATTTTGGAAACCTTTATGATCGGGATGTTTTGCGCCCTGGATCTGGTTTTGTTTTATATTTTCTTTGAGGGGGTTTTGATTCCCATGTTCCTGATCATCGGGATTTGGGGGGGATACCGCCGGATTTATGCGACGTTTAAGTTGTTTTTGTATACGTTTTTGGGGTCCATCATCATGTTGGTGGGGTTGATTGTCCTGTATAAGACCACGGGCACCAGCAGCATCCCCGATTTGATGAAGGGGGCGCCGGCGTTGTTGTCCCCATCCCTGCAAGGTTGGCTGTGGTGGGGCTTTTTTGCGGCGTTTGCTGTGAAAATTCCCATGGTGCCCTTTCACACATGGTTGCCCGATGCCCACGTTGAGGCCCCCACGGCGGGATCCGTGATTTTGGCGGGTGTTCTGTTGAAAATGGGGGGGTATGGCTTTTTGCGGTTTTCCCTGCCCATGTTGCCGCAGGCCACGCTGGAGTATGCCCACGTGGTGTATGCCCTGAGTTTGGTGGCGGTGATTTACACCTCCCTGATTGCCTTTGTGCAGACGGATATCAAAAAGGTTATTGCGTATTCTTCTGTGGCCCATATGGGCTATGTCACGGCGGGGTTGTTCGCCCTGACGGTGCCCGCGGTGCAGGGGGCCATTTTCCAGATGCTGAGCCATGGTTTGGTGTCCGCCGCCCTGTTTTTGTGCATTGGGGTTTTGTATGATCGTTTGAAAACGCGGGATATGGACCAGTTTGGCGGGGTGACGCAGGTGATGCCTCGCTTTGCGGTGGTGTTTATGCTGTTTATCTTGGCCGGCGTAGGGTTGCCCGGGACCAGCGGTTTTGTGGGGGAGTTTTTGGTGTTGATCGGCACCTATATCGTTCACCCGTGGGTGGCGCTGGGTTTGGCAACGGGTCTGGTTTTGGGGGCGGTGTATAGTTTGTGGCTGTATCGCCGCGTGATGCAGGGCCCCATGACGCGGGATGCGGTGAAGGCGCTTTCGGACCTTTCGCGGAGAGAGCAGCTGATTTTCGCCCCGCTGATTGTTTTGGTGCTGTGGATGGGGATTTTTCCCACCGCTGTGTTGTCGGTGTTAGAGCCCTCGGTGAGGCAGGTCTTGTCCCCCTATGCGTCAAATCCGTCGTTGGTGGCACCGGATTTTTCATCGCCCCATCATGCCCTGGACGCGCCGGAGCCAACCTTGCCCCATCAAGATGAACACAACGAAAAGGGTCATCAGTAACCGCTATGCTGTCTTTTTTGCCCCTTTCCCCTGCCCTGTCGCCGGTTATTTTGGCCACATCGTTGTTGTTTTTTGTTGTTTATGGGGCGTTTCGCTCGCGGGCGTCTTATGGCAGTGTGGCGTTTCTGGCTTTGTTTGCCCTGCTGATTGTGATGGATGCGGCGGGGTTGCAGTTTGCCCTGAATTTTGGGACGGATCGTTTGCCCTCTTTGGTGTTTGATGGGCTCTCTTCGGCGGCAACGGTGGTCCTTTGCGGGATGATGCTGGCGTTTTTTGTGTTGACGCTGGGGTTGGCGTGGCCGCTGGAGGCCGCCCTGCTGGTGCTGTTTGCCCTGCTGGGGATGCTGCTGATGGTGTCTGCGGATTCGTTGATGATGTTTTATATGGGGCTGGAGATGCAAAGTCTGGCTCTGTATGTGTTTATTGCCCTGCAGGGGCGTCAACAGCCCGCCGCCATTGAGGCCGCGCTGAAGTATTTCATTCTGGGGGCTTTGGCTTCGGGCCTGATGCTGTTGGGGATGTCGTTTTTGTATGGCCAGTGGGGCGTTCTGGGGTATGGCCCCCTGCAGGCCCTTTTGGTCCAGCATGCCGCCGTTTCACCGGCCCTGCTCTGGACGACGTTGGGGGCAGGTTTGATTTTGGTGGGCTTTTTGTTCAAGCTGTCCCTTGTCCCCTTTCATATGTGGACGCCGGATGTGTATCAGGCCGCGCCCACGCCGGTGGTGGCGTTTTTGTCGTCTTTGCCCAAGGTGGCGGCCACCGTGGCCTTGGTGCGTTTGCTGGCGGGGCCGTTTTATCCGTTGATGCCGGATTTGGGCGATATGCTTCGGATCATTGGGGCGCTGAGTATGCTGTGGGGCGCACTGGCGGGATTGCAGCAAACCAGTTTGCGCCGCCTGATGGCCTATAGCACCATTGCCCAAATGGGTTTTGTGGTTATGGCCCTGTCTGTGGCCACGCCCGAGGGGATGGGATCCGCGCTGGTGTATGTTGTGGTGTACGCCGTAACGTCGTTGGGATTGTTTGCGTTGCTGATGCGGGTGTCTGACAATGATTTGTCGTTCAATGATGTGGCGGGGTTGGTGAAAGCCTCACCCGTGACGGCGTATTTGCTGGCGGTGTTTTTGTTATCGTTGGCGGGTATGCCGTTTTTTGCGGGCTTTTTCACCAAGCTTTCGGTGTTTCAAAGCGTTTTGGCAGGGCAGCATTACGCAGTTGTTTTTGCGGCGGCCCTCTCCAGCGTGGTGGCCATGTATTATTATTTGCGGGTCATTAAGGTCATGATTTTTGATGATCCGGCCACGGATCAGGGGGTGGTTATGGCGAATCATGGGGCCAGTTTGCCTTTGGGTGTGGCCGCGGCCCTGTTTGTGTCGGTGTTTTTTATCATTCCGGGCCCTGAGATGACGGCGTTTGCCCAAAAGATGATGGCAGATCTGCTGCCACAGGCTACGGCGTCGGCGCCGGTTATGACGCTGCCCTTTGAGAAAGAATAGGGAGAGGGATCCATGTTAGAGCTGGGGTATTTTTTGCAACAGTGTCTGAATGGATTATCGCTGGGGATGCTGTATGGGTTGATTGCCCTGGGGTACACTATGGTTTACGGCATTGTGGGGATGATTAATTTTGCCCACGGCGAGATTTTCATGATTTCGGCCTTTTTGGCCTTTCTGGCGTTTGTGGGTCTGCAAGATGCAGGGGTGATGTCCATAACGCTGTGTGTTTTGGGCATGTTTCTGTTTTCCATGGCCATTACGGCGGTGTATGGCTATGCGTTGGAGGCGGTGGCGTATAAACCCCTGCGCTCTGCCCCCCGTTTGGCCCCGCTGATTACGGCCATTGGGATGTCCATTTTGTTTCAAAATTTTGTGCAGTTGACGCAGGGGGCGCAGGTGAAGGCTTTGCCGCCTCTGCTGACGGGCACAAACGTTCTGGGGATGTTTGATCATTTTGCTGTGACGGTCAGTGATACGCAGATTGTGTTGTTCATCAGCACCCTTGTCACCGCCGTGGTGCTGTATGCTGTGATTCACAAAACCC
>CANGYM010000059.1 GCA_947458145.1 Alphaproteobacteria bacterium
TAAGGAGCCCTCAAAAAAAGGGCTATGGATTTGTGGATAAAAACCTGCCCCGCCTCCTGCACCTAAAAAAACAAAAAGCGGACATTTCTAATTTGCTCAATGCGGACATTTCTAATTTGCTTTGACAGCTTTTTTGTGCGTTTTTGTGCATGTTGTTATGCGCCCCCCCCCTCTTTACAGGGTTTATAAAAAATGGTATGAAAAATCATATCATCGAACTTTTGCAATCTTTTTTTAGGGCATTGTGTCTTAAGCCATCTCTCTTGAGCTCCCCCCTGCCCCGCTCTTCTTTCCGTAAAATCGTTCTTTTTTAAAAATCCTGTTTTTGGGTATGGCTGTTTGCCATCCCAACAGGACCTGTTTTTTTAATCTCTTTTGAAAGGATCATGTATGCCTACGCCGCGTCTTTTGTTGCCCTATATTGAAACTCAACAGGCCCAGAAAGAGGTCACCCATGCCGAAGGTTTGAACCGTCTGGATGCCTTGGTCATGACAACGGTGCAAGCGCGCATGGTGTCGGTGCCGCCTGCGAGTCCCGTGGATGGGCAGCTGTATTTGCTGCCGGTGTCCCCTGCCCCCACGGGGGATTGGGTAAATCAGGCGGGAAAGGTGGCCCAACGTTTGGGAAACGTTTGGCGATTTCATACCCCCTTTGCAGGGTGGACGGTGTGGGTGATGGACGAGCAAGCGGCCTATACCTACACAGGCACAACGTGGATTCAGACCACAGCCAAAAGCACCGATCCGGTGGCTTTGCCTTCGTATACACTGGCCACGTTACCGGCGGCCCTTCCCGCGGGGCGTTTGATTTTTGTCACCAACACCGCCGCGGGGGCCCGCGTTGTCTACAGTGATGGCACAAAATGGCGATTGATCAGCACGGATGCGCTGATCAACTAGCGTTTGTGGGCAGTCTCACTTAGGGGTTTTCCGATACCCCATGCGGCGCAGGGTATCATCGCGCAAAACAAAGTGATGGTACAGCGCCGCCCCCAGATGGGCTGCCAGCAGGGCGATGAAGACGTTGGCAGAAACTTCGTGAATATCCTTTAAAATCCCCGCCAATTCAGGATTTTTGGCCACCATGTCGGGTATTGTGAAAAGACCATAAAAAGATACAGGGTATCCGGCGGCCGAGGACATGGACCACCCGCTCAGCGGCAGCAGGAACATCACACCGTATAGGCCCCCGTGCGCCAGACGGGCGGCACGACGTTGCCAGACGGGCAAGGCCGCAGAGATGGCCGGCACAGCATGGGACAGGCGCCACAGCACACGAAAACCGGCCAGCAGCAACACCAAAATCCCCGTGGCTTTGTGCAGGCCGTAAACGGTGCTTTTCAGGGCGGGATCTTCAATATCGCTCATCACCAATCCAGCGGCCAGCATCAGAATCATCAAAACGGCCATCACCCAATGCAGGGTTCGGGCGGTGAGGGTGTAGGAGGTAACAGACATAGCAATGATCCTTTCAATAGGTTACGGGTTGAAGGGTAAACACCTCATAGCCCTGTCACTTGGGGTTTCGGTGTAACGGTTATTTGGTATCCCAAACGATCCATAATGTTTCCAATGCCAACAAAGTGGGGATTGGCACTTGTACTGAGGGTTTTGTATAAACTTTCACGACTACGACCTGTGGCTTTGGCCAGATGAGAGATCCCGCCCGTGGCCTCAGCCACATCTTTCAGGGCTAAAAAAAACACGTCATACCCTTCTGCCAGAGAAGCATTGAGATAAGCCGCTGCCTCAGCGGGATCCTGTAAAGAGAGCATCAGATCATTGTGATAAGAGCGAGCTTTTGACATTAGGATGGATCCTTGTAGTCTTTCCAATAGTGTTTTGCTTTTTTGATATCTTTGTCTTGGCTTTGCTTGTCACCACCACATAATAAAATAACCGTAACATCATTGTGTTGACCAAAGTAGACGCGATAACCAGGGCCATAAAAAATACGCAATTCGAACACACCATCCCCGACAGATTTGCAATCGCCAAACAAACCCAGCCTGAGACGGTTAATTCTGGCGCGAATCATGGCACGGGCTTCCCTGTCTTTGAGTTTTATAAGCCAGTCGTTAAATGGAACATACCCACCCAGTGTTTCATAAATGCGAACATCTTTTTGAATCATTTTGATTGTATCCCATGGGATACAAATGTCAAGATGCTTGAGCGCTCATTCGCCTTCTCCCTCATCCTCCCCCGCCATGTGCCCCACACTGACGACGTGTTCGCCTGTGCTGACTTTAAACAGAGTGACGCCCTGGGTTTTTCGACCTGCAATGCGGACGTCGGCGACGCCGCAGCGGATCATTTGGCCCTGATCGGTCACCAGCATGATCTGGTCGTCGTTTTTGATGGGGAAGGCATCGGCCATTTTTCCGGTTTTTTTGGTCATTTCCATGGCCGCAATACCCATACCGCCCCGCCCTGTGCGGCGGTATTCATAGGCGGAGGACCGTTTGCCAAAGCCCTGATCGGACACGGTCAGGATAAATTCTTCCTCGGCTTGCATGGCGGCAAAGCGTTCGGCGGACAGACTCAGGTTATCGGGATTTGCCAATTCCTGCCCTGACCGCTTGGCCTGTTCGATGCGGTAGGCTTCCCGCTCTTCCATGGTAAAGTCACAGCGTTTCAGAAGGGAAAGCGAAATCACACGGTCCGAATCCGCCAGACGCACGCCCCGCACGCCGCTGGAATTGCGGCTTTCAAACACGCGCAGTTCATCCATGCCAAAGCGGATGCATTTGCTCTCTTTGGTGGCCAAAAATACGTCTTCGTCATGTTCCACAATGGCCACACCCACCAGCAGATCGCCATCATCCAGCTTCATGGCAATTTTTCCATTGGCTTTGATGTTGGTGAAATCAGATAGGCGGTTACGGCGCACGTTCCCCGAAGAGGTGGCAAACACGATGGTGCGTTGATCGTCGGGCTCCACACTTTCAGGCAGGGGCAGGACGGCACTGATGCGCTCGTGCGGTTGGATGTTCGAGAGCATCTGCACAATAGGCCGCCCCCGCGCCTGCGGCGTGGTGGAGGGCAGATTGTAAACCTTCAGGTAATACACTTTCCCCAAATTGCTGAAAAACAACAACGGCGTGTGGGTGCTGGCAATATGAACGGTGGACACAAAATCATCGGTTTTGGTGTCCATGCCGCTGCGTCCTTTGCCGCCGCGTTTTTGGGCGCGATAGGCCGACAGCGGCACGCGTTTGATATACCCGTGGTGGGTCATGGTGACAACCATGTCTTCCCGCTGGATCAGATCCTCGATGTTGACTTCGCCGGTGTCTTCCACAATTTCGGTGCGGCGGGGGGTGCCGTATTTTTCCTTAATGACCAACATTTCGCTTTTCATCAGGGCCAGCAGCTGGTCGCGGTGGCGCAGCAGGGTCATCAAATCCTCGATTTTGGCCACAATATCCCGCAGGTCGGCCTGCAGTTTTTCACGCTCCAGACCCGTTAACCGATGCAGACGCATATCCAAAATGGCCTGCGCCTGCAGGGCAGACAGGGTATAGGTGGTTGAGGATACAGAAAAATCAGGCTCAATCAGGTTAATAATGGGCGCCAGATCAAACAGGGGCCAAGCCTTGGCCATCAATTGTTCCTTGGCGTCTTTGGGGGACGGGGCGGCCTTAATCAGGGCAATAATGTCATCAATGTTGGCCACAGCCACGGATAAACCCACCAGCAGGTGGGCTCGTTCACGGGCCTTTTTCAGCAGATAGATGGTGCGGCGACGAATCACATCCTCACGGAAATGCAGAAAAGCCGTCAGGACGTCCCGCACGTTCATCAGCAGGGGACGCCGATCGTTCAGGGCCACCAAATTCACCCCAAAGCTGGTTTGCAGGGATGTGTGTTTGAACAGTTGGTTTAAAATGATTTCGGGCTCGATGTCTTTTTTCAGCTCAATAACCACGCGCACGCCGTCACGGTCGGATTCATCGCGAATTTCGGCGATGCCCTCGATCATTTTTTCCCGCACCAGCTCGCCCACGCGTTCCACCAGTTTGGCCTTGTTCACCTGATAGGGGATTTCGGTGATGACAATGCGCTGTTTGTCTTTGCTATAGGGTTCAAAATGGGTTTTTCCGCGCATGATGATGGAACCGCGGCCTTCTTCAAAGGCCGATTTGATCCCGCGGCGCCCAACGATCATGCCCCCTGTGGGAAAATCAGGGCCCAAAATATAGGTTCGCAGTTCATCCATGCCCAAATCAGGATCGTCGATCAGGGCGCAGGCGGCGTCAATAACCTCCCCCAAATTGTGGGGGGGGATGTTGGTGGCCATCCCCACGGCAATCCCCCCGCCCCCATTCACCAGCAGGTTGGGGAAACTGGCGGGCAGAACGGCGGGCTCGGTTAAGGAATCATCATAGTTGGGAATAAAATCAACGGTTTCTTTGTCAATATCTAGCAGCATTTCTTCGGCGGATCGGGCTAAGCGGGCCTCGGTATACCGCATGGCGGCGGGGGCATCGCCGTCCATAGACCCATAGTTTCCCTGTCCATCAACCAGCATCAGGCGCAAAGAAAACGGCTGGGCCATACGCACCATGGCATCATAAATGGCAGAATCCCCGTGTGGGTGATATTTACCCATCACATCCCCCACGATACGGGCGGATTTCCGAAAGGGCTTATCGGCGGTATAGCCCCCCTCTTTCATGGCGTACAGGATGCGGCGATGCACGGGTTTTAGGCCATCGCGCACATCGGGCAGGGCGCGGGATACAATGACACTCATCGCATAATCCAAATACGATGTGCGCATTTCCTGTTCGATGGAAACGGTGGGATGGGCGGGCACGGGGGGGGTGAGATCAGTCATGGTTCAGACCTAAGAAAATCATCGGGATTGTGTCCTTATAGCAGGCTTTGGGGGTGGGGGGAAGGTGTCAAACTGGGGAATTGAGAAAACCCATAAACTATGGTACAATGACTGCCGTTGCTGACGAAAAAGGTCCCGCTTTTGGAGAGTCTCTCGAAAATCCTGGAATATGACGATAACAAGGCCATCTTGGCCCTGTATGGTCCCCATGATGTGCATTTGCATCATATTGAAAAACACTATGGGATTTCTGTATCCTCGCGGGGCAATACCTTGCTTTTAAAGGGCAGCGATCCGGTTCGCCTGAATCAGGCGGAACAAACGCTCAACACCCTTTATGATCATATCAAGCGCGGACGGCCCGTGGACGATCATTATGTGGGCCGTTTTTTGCAAAGTGAGAAAGCTACATCTGTTCAGGACCACACCCCTGAAACGGATGTGGTGATCCATACCCGCAGCGGCACCCTGTATCCCCATACCCCCAAACAAAAGGAGTATGTGGAACGCATCCGCAAAACGGATGTTGTTTTCGGGGTGGGACCGGCGGGCACAGGAAAAACCTATTTGGCGGTGGCGGTGGGGGTGGAGTTTCTGTTGCAGCACCGCGTCAAACGCCTGATCCTCAGCCGTCCTGCGGTGGAGGCAGGCGAACGTTTGGGGTTTCTGCCCGGGGATTTGCGGGAAAAAATCGATCCGTATTTGCAGCCCCTGTACGATGCCCTGCATGACATGCTGCCGTCGGATCATATTCAGCGGTTGATGGAAATGGGCACCATTGAAATTGCCCCCTTGGCCTTTATGCGGGGCCGCACTCTGTCCGATGCGTTTATTATTTTGGACGAGGCCCAAAACAGCACCGTATCCCAAATGAAAATGTTTCTAACCCGTCTGGGCCAAAATTCCAAAATGGTGGTGACGGGGGATCTCAGTCAGATTGACCTGCCTTCGCTGGCGGATTCGGGCCTGCCCCATGTGCGGCGGATTTTGCAGGATGTGAAGGCTGTTGATTTTGTGACCTTTAGCCGTGACGACATCATGCGTCACCCTGTGGTGGCGGCGATTCTTGAGGCCTATGACAAAGATGCCGAGGAACGCATGCATAAGGGGGGGCATTGATGATGCAACGCTGTGTTGTGATGGTCAGTGTTTTGGTGATGCTGTATGTTTCCTTATCAGCCCATGCCGATGGACTGTCCCCGGGATCTGTGGGGGCCATGGGGATTATTGAGCCCAAATCCCGCGTGTTAACCCTGACCCACAAGGGCAGTATGGAGCCCGTAACCGTGGCGCTGCTGTTTGTGCAAGAGGGAGAATCTGTGGCGGCAGACCAACCGCTGGCCCAGCTGGGCAACCATGCCACCAGAAAAGCCGAATTGGAGGAAGCCAAGGCCCGTCTGGTGCGTCTGAAAGCCCAATTGCAGCAAAATAATGTCACCGAGGTCTTTACCCGCAAAGAATTTGAGCGCCGCCAGATTTTGCAACGTCAAAACGCCATCAGCGCATCGGAAAAAGACGAAACGGAAAAAAACTGGAAAGCTGCCACCGCCCAAGGGACCGCCCTGCGTGCGGAAATTGTGGAGGCAGAGGCCAGTTTGGATGTGGCCGCGCAAAATTTGGAAAATACCGTCATCCGCGCCCCGTTTGTGGGGACGGTTCTGGATATCCTGACCCGTCAGGGCGAGCGAGCATCGGATAAAGGGATTATGACCTTTGCCAACCTGTCAGCCATGGATGTGCGGGCAGAAGTCTTTGAAAGCGACATTGCCCGCATCAAAACCGGACAAAAGGCGGAAATTTTTTTGCCCCAGCAGATCACACCCATCAGGGGAATTGTGTATCATGTGGGCTTTGTGGTGCGGGGGAATGATGTGAATGATACGGACCCACTGGCGGATCGGGACAATCGGGTGGTGTCTGTGCGCATTGCGGTGGATCCGGATGTTGCCCCGCAGCTGAAAAACCAGATTTACCGACGGGTTTCGGTTCGGTTTGTCCCTTGATGGCAAAGCGCTTTTTCCCATGAAGCCCGTATCCCCAGCGCAGCAGTTTCGGTTTGCGGCGTGTTTGGCGTGGCGACAGATGATTTTTAGCCGTGCCAAGCTGTTGGCCGCCGTGCTCGGCGTCATGTTTGCCTGTGTTTTGGTGTACATGCAAACGGGGTTTCGGGATGCCCTGTATGCCAGCGTGGTGTTGGCCCCATCAAAAATTGACGGGGATTTGTTTTTGATTCATCGCCAGACCGAGGCCTTTTGGCGCACCATCCCCTTTGCGCGGGCGGAATTGTACCGCACCATGGCCCATCCCGATATCAAAGAAGTGATCCCCCTGTATATGGGCATGGCCCCGTTTAAAAATCCGCAGGATCATACCAAGCGCACGCTGACCATTTATGGTTATGACCCCCTAACGCATCTGATGAACATCCCGCAGGTTATTGATCAACACGACCGCATCATTGATCCGGACACGGGATTGTTTGATGAAGCGTCGCGTCCTGAATTTGGGCCCATGGCCCAGCTGTTGAGCCGTGGCCCTGTTTTGACGGAAATTAATGATCGTTCCATAACCCTGCGGGGGATGTTTCGTTTGGGGGGATCGTTTGCCTCGGATGGGAATGTAATTGTCAATGATAACAACTTTTTTCGTATTTTTGCCGGCAGAGTCCCTGAGCAGATTGATCTGGGGGTGATTCGGTTAAAGGCCGGCGTGGACCCTGTGGCGGTGCAAGCCAGCTTGCGTCAGCGGGTCAGCCAAGATGTGTACCTGTTTACCTTCAAAGAAATGCAACAGCACGAATTTGACTATTGGCAAAAAAACGTTCCTGTGGGGTTTATTTTTGGCTTTGGCACGCTGATGGGTTTGGTGGTGGGGATGATCATTGTTTATCAGATTTTGTTTACGGATATTTCCACCCACATGAATCAATACGCCACGTTGACAGCCATGGGGTATACGTTTCGGTATTTGTTTATGGTTGTGTTGGCATCGTCGTTGATTTTGGCTGTTTTGGGGTTTGTGCCTGGGACATTGCTGGCGTGGGTTTTGTATCAGGTGGTGGAGGTCAACATTTTTTTGCCCATGCCCATGCCGGTGTCAAAAATGCTGTCGATTTTTTTGATGATTCTGGTGATGTGTGTGATGTCGGGGGCCTTGGCCATGCAGAAACTGCGGTCCGTGGATCCGGCAGAAATGTTTTAGTGTCAAAGGCGGTTTCCAAAACGAAGTGCAACACTTGGTCAGGGATTGGAGTGATGGATTGTTTTATGGTTGATGGCAGGTAGGCGGGTTTGGGACTGGGTCAAGGGCTGGAGCGCAAGCGAAAGCCGCGCTTTGCGCGGGGCGAAGCCCCCTTGA
>CANGYM010000060.1 GCA_947458145.1 Alphaproteobacteria bacterium
CATCTCGCGTACCCCAAAGCCCACCATCTCTAAACCCCCGCTTCATGACAAAACAAAAGCCTAAAGCGGACATTCTTAATTTGCTAAAGAGGACATTATCAAGTTGCTCCTACAAAACGCACAAAAAAGCTTGTCAAACCATCGGTTCTGTTGTTATCTGGGCATCTCGTGATGCGGAGAGATGGCCGAGTGGTCGAAGGCGCACGCCTGGAAAGTGTGTATATGGTAACCCCGTATCAAGGGTTCGAATCCCTTTCTCTCCGCCATATCTTGATTTTCCCCCGTCCATTGTTGTCCAAAAAATCTTTAATTCCCAAAGGTATTCTGTTTTTTCATCCAAGTTTGTCCAGCGCTGACTTATTTTTTCGCCAACGTCCTTCCCCATGACCACCCCCATCAGCATCCTGCAAAAAACCTTTGGCTATCCCGCGTTTCGGGGACAGCAAGAGGCGATTATTCAGCATGTCACAAGTGGCCAGAACGCCTTTGTTGTGATGCCCACGGGGGCGGGGAAATCGCTGTGTTATCAGATTCCCGCGTTGTGTCTGGATGGGGTGGGGGTGGTGGTCTCTCCCCTGATTGCCCTGATGCAGGATCAGGTGGGGGCTTTGGCGCAGCTGGGGATTGCGGCGGCGGCCATTCATTCGGGCCTGCCCCCGCATCAGATTGAGGAGATCCGTCAGCAAATGCGGACCGGAACACTGGATCTGGTCTATGTGGCGCCCGAAAGGCTGGTGATGCCGGAGTTTATGGATTTTTTGCAAGGGTGCAAACTGGCCCTGTTTGCCATTGATGAAGCGCATTGTTTGTCCCAATGGGGCCATGATTTTCGGCCGGATTATGCGGCGCTTTCGGTTCTGGCCCAGCGTTTCCCCGCTGTTCCCCGCATTGCCCTGACCGCCACAGCGGATGCGCCCACGCGGGGTGACATCGTGCAGCGCCTGAAACTGGACACAGGCCGCACCTTTATCGGCGGCTTTGATCGACCCAATATCCATTATTCCATTGAAACTAAAAACAATTCAAAACAACAGCTCTGGCGATTCATTCAGGATAACCATGCAGACGATGCGGGGATTATTTACTGTCTTTCCCGCAAAAAAGTGGAGGATTTGGCCGCTTGGCTGAAAGAGAAAGGGGCCCGCGTGCTGGCCTATCACGCGGGTCTGCCCCATGACGCGCGGGAAAAAAACCAGGCCCGCTTTTTGCGGGACGAAGGCATCATCATGGTGGCCACGGTGGCCTTTGGCATGGGGATTGATAAACCCGATGTTCGGTTTGTTGCGCACCTGAACATCCCCAAAAATATCGAGGCTTATTACCAAGAAACGGGCCGCGCCGGACGTGACGGCTTGCCCGCCAACGCCTATATGCTCTACGGCATGGAAGACGCGGCCATGCAACGCACGTGGATTGAGGATTCCGAGGCCCCCGAAGGGCAAAAACGGATCCAGCATCATAAGCTAAGTGCCCTACTGGGGCTGTGCGAGGCGGCATCCTGTCGCCGCCAAATTCTGCTCGGATACTTCGGCGATCAGGCAGAACCGTGCGGTTTTTGCGATACATGTGATACCAAACCCGAAACCTTCGACGGCACCATTGCGGCGCAAAAGGCCCTGTCGGCCTCTTACCGCACCGGCGGCCGGTTCGGGGTCAGTTACCTGATTGCCGTTTTGCTGGGAAAAGCGGAGCAGGACCCGCGCATTGTGCGCTTTAAACACGACCAACAAAGCACCTTTGGCATCGGCACGGAATACACCAAGGCCGAATGGCAAAACATTTTCCGCCAACTGGTGGCCCAAAACCTGCTGGCCGTAGATGTTTCAGGTTATGGGGGAATCGTGATGACGCCCAAGGGGCGGCAGTTTCTAAAGGACAAACAAACGCTGGCCCTCAGAGCTCTGCCCAAAAGAATCCGCACAGAAACGCTTCGTTCCCTGCCTAAGGGGTCTGCGGCGCAGAGCCTGTCCACAGACGAGGAACGTGCCCTTTTTAACGCTCTCAAGACCCTGCGCCTTACCCTCGCCCAAAAAAGCAACCTGCCCCCCTATGCCATTTTTCACGACCGCACCTTGGTGGATATGGTCAAACAACGGCCGACGTCCCTTCAGGCTATGCTCTCCGTCAACGGCATGGGGGAGGCCAAACTGAAAAAATATGGACAAGCGTTTTGGGAGGTTTTGAAGAAAGAGGGTGTGGGGTGAGGGGATTTGGAAAAAATAGCGCGGTGCTTGCGCCCACGCATCGAAATTGTCTTAGCGAGGCTACGCGGGAGCCGTTGCAGTTCGCGTTAGATACCGCGCCTTCCTTTGCGTGTTGATTGATTAAGTGCCGACACTCCCTCTGATAATGACAAGGGAGTGTCGGCATGAAAACTATGCAACCAGACGGTCTGTGATTCCGTAATGACTGTAAAGATTGCTGCGAAACGTTGAATCTGCCATATTGGGCCAGTGATCTTCGTCAAAACCTTCTGCATTTTTCAGGTTTTTCTTATCGATATCTAAGATAAAGCATTTATTTTGCGTATCCAATTTCATGGCTTCGGGCGGAATCGCAAACAATTTATCCCCCATCTCCAGCCAACCGCCAAAAGAGAGGACATAATACGCGATACGGTTATTGTCCGTATCCAGCATGATCTCCTTCACATGACCAAGGCTTTCCTTTTGGGCATTTTTTACATCATTACCATTAAGTGTTGAGGCAGACAGAAGGTGTTTATTTAACATGATTGCATTCCCTATGTTGCATCCAGTAAAGGCGCATTTATCTTTAGCGCAGGATGCCGATGTATCATGTGTAGTCGTTTTCGTATAAGGGAACGATACGTTAAGGTGGCAGATACATATTTTTTGCGTAATGGACATGTCACCCTTTGCTCAAAAGCGGTTTTATCCATCAGCGTGCCGAATAGATGGGACTTAGGCACTAAGGCCTTTCTCTGTTAGGGTGAACCCCCAACTCCCCCGGGCTCAAAACCGATTGCGGTTGGTTATATCAACCCACAAACCCATAATGCCCCAACCAGCGGCCATCGTTTTGGAAAAACATGCGTAAATCGCTGATGCCATATTTTAACATGGCCAGACGCTCAACGCCCAGGCCAAAGGCAAAGCCCTGATGGCGCGTAGCATCCAGACCGCATGCAGTTAAAACGTGGGGGTGAATCATGCCACAGCCCAAGACCTCCAGCCAGTCGTCGCCTTCCCCAATCACAATACCATTGGCGTCGCGGCGACAGCGAATGTCAACTTCGGCAGAGGGTTCTGTAAAGGGGAAATAGCTGGGGCGGAAACGGATGTCCACCCGATCACGCTCAAAAAAATTCGCCAAAAAGGTTTCCAGACAGCCCCTGAGATGGCCCATGGTGATGCCATCTTCGATGACAACCCCCTCAACCTGATGAAACATGGGGGTGTGGGTTTGATCCGAATCACAGCGATAGGTGCGGCCCGCAGCCAAAATCCGCGCCGGCAACGTGGCCCCTTTCAGGGCATGGATCTGCACGCAGGATGTATGCGTGCGCAGCAACATGGGTTGCCCGTTGGCATCCCTTTGATCCACATAAAAGGTATCATGCATCTGACGCGCGGGATGATGGGCGGGGAAATTCAGGGCGCCGAAATTATGCTCGTCATCCTCAACATCCGGTCCATGGTGCAGGACAAAACCTTGGCGGGCAAACAGAGCCACAATATCATCCAGCGTGCGGCTGAGCGGGTGGCGACGCCCCAAACCCATAGCCACGGGGGGCAGGGTCATATCAAGGGTCTGGGCCTTGATCTGCTCTTGCAGGGCTTGATCGTTTAAAATCTGACTGCGGACGGCCAAGGCGTCTTCGATAACCAACTTAACCGCATTAACCTCTTGGCCCGCGGCGCGTTTGTCTTCCGGTGAAAGGTCACGCAGGGCAGAAAAGGCCGCCGTTAAGGACCCTTTTTTGCCCAAGGCAGAAACCCGCAGGGCCTCTAGCGCCTCTAACGTAGAGGCAGCGGCCAAGTCAGCCAGAATGCGATCCCGTAAACCGGAAAGATCCCCCAGCATTAGGCCGCAGCAGGTGTAGACTTAGCATCAAGGGCTTTTAAGGCCGTTTCCACAACCTGAGCAAAGGCCTCTGGATTGTGAATGGCCAGCTCGGAAAGGGCCTTGCGGTCCATAACCACGTTGGCGGCCTTTAATCCCGCCATAAAATCAGAGTATTTCAGACCCTGAGCCCGAACGGCGGCATTGATCCGCTGGATCCACAGGCTGCGGAAGGTCCGTTTTTTGTTGCGACGGTCGCGATAAGCGTACTGGCCGGCTTTTTCAACCGCCTGAACAGCCGTTCTGAAACAACTTTTACGGCGGCCATAGTATCCTTTGGCTGCCTTGATCACCTTTTTGTGGCGGGCATGGGTGGTGGTACCGCGTTTGACATGGGCCATGACAAGAGTCTCCTGAATTCAGCGATTATAGATAGGGCAAGAAAGGACGAACGATTTTGGCGTCGCAATCCTTCAGCACCATATTTTCGCGCGTTTGACGTTTCATTTTCGAAGAGCGACGACGCAAGTTATGACTCTTGTTGGCAGGATAAGCGGTGATTTTGCCGGTTCCTGTGACTTTAAAGCGCTTTTTGGCGCTGCTTTTGGTTTTCAGTTTGGGCATTTGATCCTCGAGTGGTTTTTTAGGTTAAGGTTGGCTGGGCATGCCCGTGAATGTTACAATTCACCCGCCTCAGCGCAACACAGGGATTGCCTTCTTATCAAAAACCGTTTACATCTGCAAGGGATTTTGTTGAATCCCCCGCTTAATCCATCCAAGTCCAAGACTGTTTATCTGATTGTTTATTTATTGATCATTGTTATGGCCAAGCCCACCCCCGAACAACTTGCCGCTGCCCTGCGCCAAAATCTGCGCCGCCGTAAAAAGGGGGAGGGGGCTACCTCGTCCTCTTCGCCCACAACGCCGGCATCCACCGATCAAACCAGCCCTTCTCAGCAGAGGCGATCATGAGCATCCTTCCCGATCATTGGATTCGCACCCAAGCCCAAAACAACAACATGATCACGCCCTTTGTGGAAAAACAGACGCGCTCTGGCGTGATTTCCTATGGCTTATCTTCCTATGGGTATGATGCCCGTGTGGCGGATGACTTTAAAATTTTCACCAACGTGGATGCGGCCACCATTGATCCGAAGGATTTTTCCCACACATCCTTTGTGGACCGCAAAAAAGAGGTTTGCATTGTCCCCCCCAACAGCTTTGCGCTGGCCCGAACGGTGGAGTATTTTCGCATTCCCAGTGACGTTTTGGTGATTTGTCTGGGCAAATCCACCTATGCCCGCTGCGGGATTATCGTGAATGTGACGCCGCTGGAGCCTGGCTGGGAAGGCCACGTCACCATCGAGATTTCCAACACCACCCCCCTGCCGGCCAAAATTTATGCCAACGAGGGGATTTGCCAGTTTCTTTTCCTGAAAGGCGATTCCCCCTGCGAGGTCACCTATGCGGACCGTTCCGGCAAATATATGGGGCAAACGGGGGTGACGTTGCCGAAGTTGTGATAACACGCGGGCCTAAAACGACGTATACCGCCCCAACAGCGCACGGACCAAGGCGCGGCGGTTGGTGCCATACTCAGGATCGTTAATCCGCAGGGCGTCCAGCATAGCATTCACCGATGGGGACAGGGACACAAGGGCCTGCAGGCGCAGGGTTTCTGCCTCCTTCGTGACGGGAAGGGTTACGGGGGGCAGCGATTGCATCCCTTGGTAAACCTGTTTTTCCAGCGGGTCTTTCAACAACGCTTCATCCACGGGGGCGGTGTCGTCCCCGCATAGACCCTTCAAGCGGGTGATGGTGGCCTGCAGAGTCTCTCGGTGCGGGAAGTCCGCTAGGGCCTTGGCCTTAATGGCCAACAGCGCGAGGTCCACAGAGGTTCCTTGGGGCGCAACGGTCCTGATGATGTCCAGGGGAATATCCGCGTTTTCCGTTAAAAACGTGATGGTTTTGTCCAAAAGAAACGCCTGAACGTCCTGAAAGACAGATTCTGAAAAGGACTTTTGTGCCTCAGGATAATGATGCATCGTGGCGGTGTTTTTCACAGAGGCCACATCAAACGATGGGATATGGGGATTCCCCACCACCAACCCCACAATCCCGTACGCCAAACGGCGCAGGCCGTAAGGGTCCTTGCTGCCCGTGGTTTTTTCACCGGCGGCAAAAAAACTTAGCAAGCTGTCCAGACGATCCACCAAGGCCAAAGCCAAAGACAATGCCTCAGTGTTGGAAAACGCATCCCCCCACAGGTACTGGGCCCGCAGGGCGGCCACGATCTCCGCGTCTTCCCCCTGATGATGGGCGTAAAAGGATCCCACTTGCCCCTGCAATTCGGGGAACTCCCCCACCATGCCTGTGGCCAGATCGGCCTTGGATAACGTCACCGCCCGCAGCAGTTTAGACAAGTCCACCCCCTGCACCAAAGGGGCCACCACGGGGGCCAAGGCCTGCATGCGCTGAACCTTGCCATACACCGTTGCATCCAGTCCCAGCGCCGCCAAGCCCGCATGAAACGTACGGGTTTTCAGGTGTTCGTTGTAGGATTCCAGCGGTTGTTTTAAATCCGTTTCCCAAAAAAACGCCGCATCGGACAGGCGGGCCCGTAACACACGTTCGTTTCCATCAATGATGACCTGCGGAACATCGGGGTCCACACGGTTGGCCACCCCCACAAAATAGGGGGCCAACGCCCCATCCGCATGCTGCGTGGCAAAGTATTTCTGATGCACCGCCATCACGGTTTTAATAATGGGGGCCGGTAGATGCATAAAATCCGCATCGATTCGGCCAATGAACGGGGCGGGGTAATCAACCAGCTTGCTGACATGAAGATCAAGGAAAATATCCATGGGATCCATAGGAAACCCGTCTGGCAAGGGAACATTGTTTTTTTTACAAAGAGCAACAATTTTCTGGACCATTTGATTGTGGCGACCCTCAACCAAAACACCTTGGTTTTCTAAGGCATGTTGATACGTCAGCGGCGTCACCGGAACATCCGGCGCCCCGTTTAATCCCAAACGGCCCAGCGACAGGTTGCTATAGGGCAGAATCCGCGGCCCCGTTGTATCGGTAACATAACCAGCGGGGTGGTCCCCGTGTCCCAAAAACACCCCCCCAGGCAAAACCTGATCATCCAGCATGGCCACAATGCGGCGCAGGGGTCGCACCCATCGCAGCGTCGTGTCCCCCCATGTCATGGATTTGGGCCAAGGATAGGTCATGATGAAATCGACAATGGCGGGGGCCAAGGCCTGCGCCAAGGGAATGGGGGGCGTTGTCAGGGTGGCGATATGAAACGCCCCCTTGGGCGTTTCCGTGATAGAAAAGACCGCATCCGCATATTTTTCCCGAAATTTGGCCACAACATCGGCGGGGGCGGTGGTTTTGGGGCCGCGAATTTCTTCGGATCGCTCGGGTAAAGTGGGCTCTAGATTTCTTACCAAAAACGCGATACGGCGCGGGGCGTCAAAGGTGACAAAAGGAGCATCAGGCAAACCCACCTTTTCCAGCATGGCGGCAAAGGGTTCCCTCAGCTTGACTTCCTCCACCAAAAAACGTGCGGGAATCTCTTCGCTGTTTAATTCGAGCAGAAAATCAACCATGGGTGCTGTTCCCTTGTGCTGTATAGGCCTCGCAGCAGGCCTTGGCCAAGGCCCGAATGCGGCCAATGGTGCGGGCGCGTTCATTCACCCCAATCATGCCCCGCGCATCCATCAGGTTAAACA
>CANGYM010000061.1 GCA_947458145.1 Alphaproteobacteria bacterium
ACGGTGGGGTTAATCACCTATATGCGAACCGACGGCACGCAGTTATCGGGGGAGGCCATTGGTCAAGCCCGCGCCTATATTGAAAAACACATGGGGGAAAGCTATCTGCCCAAATCGGCCCGCGCCTATACCAGCAAAGCCAAAAACGCGCAGGAGGCCCACGAAGCCATCCGCCCCACCGCCGTGTCCCGCACGCCAGATAGCGTGCGCGGCAAGCTGAGTTCTGAGGAACACGCCCTCTATACCCTGATCTGGCAGCGCATGGTGGCCTGTCAAACGGCATCGGCGGTGTTTGATCAGGTTCAGGTGGATGTCACATCCGATCACGGGGCCCATGTTTTCGGGGCGCAGGGTCAGACTCTGGTTTTTGATGGGTTTTTGAAAGTCTATCAAGAGGGCCGCGACGAACAGGGCGACGATGACGAGAGCGCAAAACTGCCGCCGCTGCGGGTTGCTGAGGCGGTTACCCCTGCCTCAATCGACGAAGAGGACCACACCACCGAGCCCCCGCCGCGTTATTCCGAGGCCAGCTTGGTGAAAAAAATGGAAGAATTGGGCATTGGCCGCCCATCCACCTATGCCTCGATTTTGCAGGTTTTGAAGGACCGCGAATATGTGCGTTTGGAATCCAAACGCTTAATCCCCGAGGATCGGGGGCGTCTGGTCATCAGTTTCCTGAAACATCACTTTGCCAAATATGTGGACAAGGATTTTACCGCCGGCCTAGAGGACCAACTGGACACCATTTCCAGCGGGGATTTGCCGTGGAAAAACGTGATTTACGATTTCTGGCGGGATTTTAAGGGGCAGACGGACGAAGCTCTGGCCCTGAAAATTTCGGATATTATTGATGAACTCAGCGGGGATTTGGGGCATATTTTGTTTCCGCGGGATGAATCGGGCGCACTGAACCGCGCCTGTCCCTCGTGTGGAACGGGCACGTTGTCCCTGAAACTGGGGAAAACCAGTGCGTTTATTGGATGCAATCGGTATCCAGAATGCCGCTATACCCGCCCTGCCTTTGGGGGCATTGCGGGGGCCGAGGCTGCCGCCGACGGCGAGCGCACATTGGGCGAAGACCCCGCTACGGGATTGACGGTGCGGTTAAAACGCGGCCCCTATGGCCCCTATGTGCAGTTAGGGGAGGATAGCACCGAAACCAAACCCAAACGCGCCCCCTTACCCGCCAAGGTTACGCCGGAAACGGTGACGTTGGATACGGCCCTGCTGGCCCTGCGCCTGCCCCGCGATGTGGGTGTGGATCCCCAAACGGGGGAGGTCATTCAGGCCAACATTGGCCGCTTTGGGCCGTATCTGCGCCATGGGAAGCAATTTGTGTCCATCCCCAAGGCCATGGACCTTTACACCATCACCCTGCCCGAGGCATTGGATCTGATCCAAAAGGCCGCCGAAAAAACCGCCGCCAACACCCGGGAATTGGGCCCCCACCCCAAGGACAAAAAGCCCATCGTGGCCAAACGCTCCCGCTTTGGCATTCGCATTTACCACGGCAAACGCTATATCACCGCCCCCAAGGGCACCGATTTTGACGCCCTGACGCTGGAGGGGGCCCTTGCGCTTTTTTAAAATTCCACTAGGGTTTTAAAAAAAGGTTTCCCGTCTGTTATGAAAACCATCCTAGAGCCCCTGCATAAACCGGTTTTGTCGCGAAGGGCCTTTTTGGGCCGCTTGGCCATCTGGGGGGGCGTGACGGTTGTTTTGATGCTGGCGTCCCTGTTGGTGGGGATGGTGGGGTATCATGGTTTTGAAGGGATGCCGTGGATCGATGCCTTTTTCAACGCCGCCATGATTTTGGGCGGCATGGGGCCGGCGGGTGTCATGACCACCGACGCGGGCAAGCTGTTTGCGGGCCTTTACGCCCTGTACTGCGGCATTTTGTTCCTGTTTTGCGGGGGCATGCTGCTGGTGCCCATCTTTCACCGCATTTTGCATCGGTTTCATGCGGATCGGTGAAGCCACCGATATTGAATAAAATTCTTGACAGATATATATATATATATTAGCCTGAATTTTGTTAGTATCCAGCGCATCAATCATTCGATTATGCGGACCCTGTTTTTCGCAGGGTTGGTGGCGCAAGAGGGTTCCCTCTTGTGAAATTACTGACTGCACGGCTTCGGTTGTGCTAGTGGCCTTCCCTTTGGGGCTTTCCCTTTGGGGTTGGTCGGTTTTAATGTCCCATCGCTTATCTGCGTCATGTCAGCGGTCATTTCAAACTCGACTGTTGTTTCTCCAACATTCGTTGTTCCTGACTCACAAGAGCTCTTCAAAAAGCTCCGAGAGATGGGGGTAACAATCCAACCTCTTAATTGCCAAGGCTACTCCAAAATAATTTTGGACGGCTGGTATGCCATCGATGGCAACAAAAGCCACGGAGGATATTACAGCCTTACCTTAAGACCGAATTATCGGTCGCCCGTTGTTGTTGTGATTTTTTTCGTCACAGGGCAATCATCGGGTAACTCAACTGCCGTTTCAGCGGCAGTTTTAACGGGTGCACCCGAAACGTCAGCACGCCGATAAGGGACTAAGTCCCGCCCCCTCACATTTAGTGGTGAGGGGGTAGGTCTTCCTGCAACCCCCCCCCATCCACCATCTTGCATCCCCCCGAAACCCTGATAAAGTAGGGGGCATATGATGTCGTACCAATCGCATTTTTTGAAAACCCTTGCCGCCCGCGGTTTGTTGCAGGATGGGGCGGGGCTGGATGAATTGGATCAGCGGCTGCTGACCCCTGGCCAGCGGGCCTATATCGGGTTTGATTGTACGGCGGATGGGTTGCATGTGGGCAGTTTGCTGCCATTGATGTTGCTGCGGCATTTTCACCACGCCGGCCATCAACCCATGGTTTTGTTTGGCGGGGGAACCACAAAGGTGGGGGATCCCTCCGGCAAAGACACCGCCCGCCAGATGTTGGATGATGCCACCATCCAGAACAACAAAGCGGGGATTATGCGGGTGATTCACCGTCTGGTGCCGGCCTTGACCGCCGAAACGGTGGTGGATAATGCCGATTGGCTGGGCGGGCTGGGGTATATTGATTTTCTGCGGGACATTGGGCCCCATTTTTCCATCAACCGGATGCTGACCTTTGACAGCGTGCGCCTGCGGCTGGAGCGGGAACAAACCCTGAGTTTCCTAGAATTCAACTACATGCTGCTGCAATCCTATGATTTCTGGCATCTGTTCAAAACCAAGGATTGCATCCTGCAAATGGGGGGATCGGATCAGTGGGGCAACATGATTTCCGGTGTGGATTTGATCCGGCGGCTCGAGGGGAAAACGGCCCACGCCCTGACCGTCCCCCTGCTGACCACCGCCAGCGGCGCCAAAATGGGCAAAACGGCAGACGGCGCGGTGTGGTTGTCGCCCGACAAAACATCCCCCTACGATTTCTGGCAATACTGGCGAAATGTTGAGGATGCGGATGTGGCCAAGTTCCTGCGCTTTTTCACAACCCTGCCGCTGGCGGAAATCGAGGATCTGACCAAAACCACAGGATCAGCCCTAAACGCCGCCAAAATCCGCTTGGCCACAGAGGTCACAACGTTGTGCCATGGGGAAGACGTGGCCCTCTCCGCCGCAGAAACGGCCCAGAAAACCTTTTCCGGTGGGGGTTTGGGGGATGATATTCCAACATTGACGGTGACAGGAACGGTGGCGATCATGGATGTTTTGCTGGACAGTGGATTTTGCACCACCCGCAGCGAAGCCAAACGCCTGATTGAACAGGGCGGCGTGAAAATCAACGGACACACCGTCACCGCCATCACAGCCACCCTCTCCCCCACCCCTGACCCTGCGGCCTTGCAGGTGGGGAAGAAAAAACATGCGCGTCTGGTGTGGGTGGACTGATGGTGTCCCCCCTGCCCATTTTCCTCGCGCTGGATGATCCCGATTGGGATTTGGGGCATGTGCGGCGCATGGCCCCCCAAATTGCCGGCGTCAAGCTGGGCATGGCCTTTTTTTATCGTCTGGGGCCGGTGGGGGTTCAGGCCATTCAGGAACTGGGCGTGCCCCTGTTTTTGGATGTGAAGGTCCACGACATTCCCAACACGGCGGCGGCGGCAGTGCGGGCTTTGACGGCCTTGGGCGCGGCGTATATCACCCTGCATGCGGCGGGTGGCATGGATATGCTGCGGGCCGCGCGGCAGGCGGCGGATGAAGAGGCCGCGGCCTTGAACATCGCCCCCCCCCGTTTGCTGGGGGTGACGGTGCTGACCAGTATGGATCAAACAACGCTGGGCACCGTGGGCATTCACGGCCCCCTGATTCATCAGGTCCGCCGGCTGGCGGACATCAGCGGGGATGCAGGGCTGGACGGGATTGTGTGCTCAGCCATGGATCTGGGCGGGCTGTCCCTGCCGGAGGATTTTCTGGCCGTCACCCCGGGCATTCGCCTGCCAGGCATGGCCATGGACGATCAAGTCCGCACCATGACCCCGGGGGAGGCCATGACCGCCGGTGCCACCCATCTGGTTATGGGCCGCCCCCTACTGCGGGCGCCGGATCCCGTCAAGGTCCTCTCTGAAATCCGCAGGGACATGGGGTTATGACCTTACCATTATTCATTGTCTCTTATCCTCCGTCATTCCGGACCAGCGAGCGACAGCGAGCGCCGAGCCGGAACCCAGCACAAATGCCAAAACGCAAAGCGTTTTGTTCTGTGTTTTTAAAGTATAAAGGCAAAAGGCTAGGCCTTTTGACAGTTGCGCTGGATACCGGATCAGCGGTCGCTACGCTCCCTTGTCCGGTATGACGATAAAATTGCAGGGACATGGGGTTATGAGAAAAATTAAGTTTTGTGGGGTCACGCGCACGGCGGATGTCTTGCTGGCGGCGGATTTGGGGGTGGATTATGTGGGGTTGGTGTTTTATCCCCCCTCACCCCGCGCGGTGTCGTTGATTCAGGCGACCCATCTGGCGGCGGTGGCCCGTTCCCGCGGGATACAAGTCGTGGCCCTGACCGTCAATGCCGCCCCCGCCTTGTATGAATCCGTTGCGGCCCTGATCAAACCTGATTTTTGGCAACTGCACGGCGATGAAAGTGAACAAGCGATCACTCACATAAAAACCATGTTTGGCAAGCCGGTGATTAAGGCCTTTGCCATCGCATCGCCGCAGGATATCCCCCGCACCAGTGCAGCAGATTTCTGGTTGTTTGACGCCAAGCCCGCCCCCACCGATACCCTGCCTGGGGGCAATGGGCGGGGGTTTGATGTGTCCCTGATTCAAAACGTGAGCGTTCCCTTTTTTTTATCAGGGGGATTAACCCCCGAAACGGTGAGGGATATTTGTGAACGCACACATCCCTTCGCGGTGGATGTGTCCAGCGGCATTGAAACGGTGCGGGGCGTCAAGGATCCCCTGAAAATGCGGGCGTTTGTGCGGGGTGTGCTATGAGTTTTCCCCGCACTCGCCTTCGTCGCCTGCGCTCCACCCCCGCCGTGCGGGATTTGGTGCAAGAGGTCCATTTGCACCCCAGCGACCTGATTCAGCCCTATTTTGTGCATGATGGGGATGGGGATATCCCCATTGACAGTTTGCCGAACCAAAGCCGTTTGTCTCTATCTTCGGTATGTGAACGCTCGCGTATTTTTTATCAGAACGGCGGGCGGGCGGTGTTGTTGTTTCCTGTGGTGGATCCCGCCCTGAAAGATGAAGGGGGGCGCGAAGCCCAGAATCCCAACAATCTCCACGCCCGCGCCGTGGCCGCCGTGAAGGCCGCCGTGCCGGATTTGCTGGTGATGGCGGATGTGGCGCTGGATCCCTATACGTCCCATGGTCATGATGGGGTGTTGAATGCGGCGGGGGATGTGGATAATGATGCCACGGTGCAGGCCCTCGTGGGGCAGGCTCTGGTTCTGGCCCGCGCGGGGGTGGATGTGATCGCCCCGTCGGATATGATGGATGGACGCATTGGGGCCCTGCGGGCGGCGTTGGATGATGCGGGGTTTTCGGGGGTTTTGTTGCTATCGTATACGGCCAAGTTTGCCTCGCACCTCTACGGCCCCTTTCGGGATGCGGTGGGCAGCGGCGGCGTGCTGCGGGGGGATAAAAAAACCTATCAAATGAATCCCGCCAACGCGGGGGAGGCCCTGCGCGAGGCCGCCGAGGACATCGCCGAATCCGCCGATATGCTGATGGTGAAACCCGCCACGTTTTATTTGGATGTGCTGTATCGCCTCAGCCAAAGCACCACGGTTCCCGTTTTCGCCTATCACGTCAGCGGGGAATACGCCATGCTGCACGCGCTGGCCCAGCAAACCGGCACCCCCTTTGCCGCTCTGTATCACGAGGCCCTGCTGTCCATCAAACGCGCAGGGGCGCGGGGGATTGTGACCTATGGGGCGGAGGGAGTGGTGGCAGGTGACAGGTAATCCCTACCGCCGATGCAACGGCTTGTACGCCCGCGGGGTTTCGCCGATATAGCGTTGGCGGGGGCGGCTGATGCGCTGGGCGGGGTCTTCGATCATTTCTTTCCACTGACCAATCCACCCCACGGTGCGGGCCATGGCAAACAGCACCGTAAACATGGACACGGGAAAGCCCATGGCCTTTAGGATAATCCCTGAATAGAAATCCACGTTGGGATACAGTTTTTTCTCGATGAAATAGGGGTCTTCCAGCGCGATGCGCTCCAGCTCCATGGCCAGTTTCAGCTGTTCGTTGTCCCCAACGCCCAGCGCGTCCAGAACTTCGTGACAGGTTTTGCGCATCACGGTGGCGCGGGGGTCAAAGTTTTTGTACACGCGGTGCCCAAAGCCCATCAGGCGGAACGGATCGTCTTTGTCCTTAGCCCGTTTGATAAATTCGGGGATGTTTTTCACGCTGCCGATGTGATCCAACATTTTCAACACGGCCTCGTTGGCGCCGCCGTGCGCCGGACCCCACAGAGAGGCAATCCCGGCCGCGATACACGCAAACGGATTCGCCCCTGTGGATCCCGCCAAACGCACCGTCGATGTTGATGCGTTTTGTTCATGATCCGCATGCAAAATGAAAATCCGGTCCATGGCGCGGGCCATGACGGGATTGACGCAATAGGGCTCGCACGGGACAGAAAAGGTCATATGCAGGAAATTTTCCGCATAGGACAGGTCGTTTCTGGGATAAACAAAAGGCTGGCCAATGGAATATTTATAAGCCATGGCCGCCAAGGTGGGCATTTTGGCAATCAAACGATGGGACGCAATCGCCCGTTGTTTGGGATCATGAATGTCCAAACTGTCGTGATAAAACGCCGATAACGC
>CANGYM010000062.1 GCA_947458145.1 Alphaproteobacteria bacterium
CAGGCATTTCTGAAGCCCTATAGGGAAAACGGCACGATTGCTGAGTGGAGCGGCAAAGTCATCACCTTAGAAATCGGCAAAAAAATGACCAAACGCCTGTGGTTTGAACCGCATCTGGTGGCAACACCTAACATGAATAGCTTATGCAAGAAACTCGTAGAGGGGCTTGATGTGCGCGTGGCGGTAGAAGTTGCGCCGCTTGCCCATAAGCAGTCTGGCTTATGGGCGTTGCAGGACACCCTAGGTCATGCGCTCGGGGCGTATGACTGGGTGGTATCCACCGCACCGCCTGCACAAACGCTAAGACTCTTTCAAGCCGCACTGCCAGATCATTCACCCCTTCATAGGGCACGCATGCAAGGCTGCTACTCGCTAATGATTGGCTTTAACAAACCGTGGGACAAGCCATGGATTGCAGCAAAAGTACGCGATAATCCAATCAAATGGATTTCAATTAATTCTACTAAGCCTGGCAGGCGTAAGGACGTTACGGCCATTGCTGCTCATTCCCGTAACAAATGGGCGGATCAACATATCGACGAGAATGTGGATGAGGCACAGAAATTTTTGCTTGAGCAATTTGAGGCTGTTTCAGGTATAGATTGTCGTCATGCAGATTATATCTCCACCCACCGCTGGAAATATGCGGTTGTTGAAGAAACCGAAAAATCTGGATTTTATGTTGATTCTGATCAAGGCACTGCCGCTACCAGTGACTGGGCATCCACCTCGCGGATTGAAGACGTGTGGTTAAATGCTGTGGGCTTGGCCGAAGATATTGTCAGAAGATTCCTTTAATATAGGGCGGTATCTAACTCGAAGTGCAACACCCTTTAAGAGCGGCGGAAAAGTCCTCGTTTGGGGTTTTGTAGCCGAGGCATTTTCATGGGGTATTGTTCATGATGTTGTTGGCGATCTCTGCAAGTCCCTCAAAACGCTACGCCTTTCCCTCGCCCAAGAGAGCAACACGATGGCACCCTGGTGGATATGGTCAAACAACGACCGCATTCCCTTCAGGCCATGCTTTCTGTTACAGAGGCATGGGGGAGGCCATGGTCTCTCCCCTAAGAGGCTCCCAAAACCCGCGCAAAAATCTCGTCCACATAGCGCAAATGGTGGGCATCGTCACACAGAACGACCAACGTTTCCGCGGGGATATAGGCCGTGATGGCCGAATCGGCCTGCAGACGCTGGCAAAACAGCCCCCCCTGATGCCAGGTTTCCATGGCGTTTTTTTGCACCAGAGCGTAGGCATCTTCGCGGCTGCATCCCCGCTGCGTCAGTTCCAGCAGAATTCTTTGGGATGCATGCAGCCCCCCCAAAGAATCCAGATTGGTTTTCATCTGATCCGGATACACCTGCAACATCTCAACAACACCCGCCGCGCGGTGCAGGGCAAAATCCAGCGCGATGCAGGCCGCGGGCAGCAGGGTGCGCTCCACCGAGGAATGGGAAATATCACGCTCGTGCCACAGCGCCACGTTTTCCATGGCCGGAATCACCGCCGCGCGAATCACGCGGGCCAGTCCCGTTAAGTTTTCCGTTAAAACGGGATTGCGTTTGTGGGGCATGGCCGAGGATCCCTTTTGGCCCTTGGCAAAATACTCTTCAGCCTCCCGCACTTCGGTGCGTTGCAGGTGGCGAATTTCTGTGGCCAGACGCTCTAAACTGCTGGCAATCCCCCCCATAACCCCCACAAGAAAGGCATGACGGTCCCGCGGGATAACCTGTGTGGAAATGGGCTCGGGCGTCAGGCCCAGTTTTTCGGCGACATAGCTCTCGACTGAGGGCGGGATGTTGGCAAACGTGCCCACAGCCCCCGAAATGGCGCAGGTCGCAATATGGGACCGCGCATACAGCAGGCGAGATTTCTGCCGATCCATTTCCGCATAAAACGTCAGCATTTTCAAACCAAAGGTGATGGGTTCCGCATGAATCCCATGGCTGCGGCCAATGCACAGGGTTGTTTTGTGGGTCAGGGCTTTGTCCTTCAGCGCGGCCAGCAGGCGGTCCAACCCCTGCAGCCATAAATCCACCATTTGGGTCAACTGAACGGACAGGCAAGTGTCCAAAACATCCGAAGACGTCATGCCCTGATGCACATACCGCGCCTTTTCCCCAGACAATTCAGCAATGTGGGTTAAAAAGGCAATGACGTCATGCTTGGTGGTGGCCTCGATGTCCAGAATGCGGGCGGGATTGATGCGATCTCGGGCGGGTTTCATGGCCTCGGCTACGCCTTCGGGGATGATGCCCAAAACTTCCAGTTTTTGGGCGGCGTAGTATTCAATATCAAACCAGATGCGAAAACGGTTTTCGTCGGTGAAAATGGCCGTGGCTTCGGGCCGGCTATAGCGGGGAATCATCATAGTGTCAGAACCATCCATAAGGGCAACACCGGCACTTTAGGGTTTTGGGGTCTTAGCTGTCAAGCAGGGGATGCGGGGATGGCGCAGAAAAATCCATTTTTTCAACCCCATAAAGAAAAACGTTGCAATCCCATAAGAAAAAAGCATTTCATTGCCTGTTTCCGTTTGTTTGCTACCTTTTATGATTTTTTATATTGTGACGATCCTGGTTCTGCTGGCGCTTTCGGCGTTTTTCTCGGCGGCGGAGACATCTTTAACGGCATCGTCCCGCGCGGCCATGCACCAACGGGCCAAAGAGGGTGACCGGCGGGCCAAAACCGTTATGAAACTAAAAAACAACTCTGAATCGGTAATTAGCGCGATTTTGCTGGGCAATAACCTGCTGAATATTTTGGCCACGGCCATCACCACCGCATTTTTAGCCAAGTTTTCTGAGGATGGCGTTTTGTATGCCACCATCGTGATGACCTTTGCCATTTTGATTTTTTCTGAGGTTTTGCCCAAAGCCCTTGCCCTGCAGCATGCTTCCCCCATCGCGCTGGCCATTGCGCCCATTGTGCGGGCGTGGCTGTGGGTGACGTGGCCCGCCATCTGGACCATTCGTTTGATTATCCGTGCTTTGGGCGCAACGCCCTCTTTCCCCACCACGCTGGCAGAGGAAGAATTGCGCGGGGCCATCGATTTGCACGGCGAAAACAGGGGGGGAACCAAAGTCAACACCGAGCGCACCATGCTGCAAAGCATTCTGGATCTGGACGATGTCACCGTGGATCAGGTTATGCGCCACCGCAACAGTGTGTTTATGCTGAATGTGGCCCTGCCCGCAGAGGACATTTTGCGTCAGGTCATCAAAAGCCCCTATACCCGCGTGCCCCTGTGGCAGGACAACCCTGGCAACATCGTGGGGATCCTGCACACCAAAACATTGCTGCAATCGTTGGATGGGGGGATTTCTTTTCAAGATTTGCCCATCACCAGTTTGATGAGCCCCCCTTGGTTTATTCCGGAAAATGCCAATTTGTTGCAACAGCTTCAGGAATTTAAACGCAAGCGCGAACATATCGCCATCGTGGTGGATGAATACGGCAGCTTTTTGGGGATCATCACGCTGGAGGATATTTTAGAAGAAATCGTGGGCGACATCACCGACGAACTGGACACCCCCAACCGAGGCTGGCGCAAAGCCGGCGATAACCTGTATTTAATTCAGGGCAGTATGACCCTCAGGGATTTAAATCGGGATTTGGGATGGAATCTGCCCGAAGAGGACGCCACCACACTGGCAGGGTTTTTGATGAATGAATCCCGAACCCTGCCCCATGTGGGTCAAAAATTTCGTTTTTATGGACAAACCTTTGAAATTGTGCGTCGCAAGGGGAATCAAATTACCTTGATCCGTGCGGGTGACGCCGCTGAGCGAGAGGAAGCCCCGGACTGAAACGCATGCACGGAAAACCGTGATCCCAACGTTGGATCCGCATCCGCCATTTCTGCATCCAGAGCCAAGGCAATGGATGTCAGGCCACGGAGATGGATTTTTCGCAGTGTGACGTGGCTGCGGCCATCGTGATCTTCCAGCGCCCGCCAGGGAATGTTACAGGCGCGGGCCCAGACGATGCGGCGCTCTTCCGGTGTTAAAATAAAAAGCCAATTCAGCACCTCATCCATGGCGGAGATTTCTTGGGGGGTGCTTTTGTGGGGCGCGTGTGTTTGATAGGGCCGCGCCAGCCAGCTTTCAGGTGTGCTGCGCACCACATCCGGCCAATAACTGGCATAGCCAGCAAAGGTTTTGTGCGGAAGAGACCGTAGGGTCTGGGCGGCTTGCTTCAGGGCAGATTCAACGATGGAAAGGGATGTTGTCATATCGTATTCCTTTAAAAGCGAACGTTAAAAAATGAATTTTTCAGTTTTTTGGTTACCGTCTATCAACATTGAAAGAAAAAGAAGGGGAAGGGAAAGAAACGCAACCACAAAGGGGCTGCTCGATCCCAGAAAAGAGAGTTTTTTTGGGGGGCTTGTCCCTACTAAGGCATGAACACCCCCCGAATTTATTTGTGCGTAATCATCATACCGCACAGGCCGTAATCATAGCGGGTGGCCACACGGGGATAAGACAGCAGTTTTTTATTGCCCCGTTTGGTTTGAAGAGTGTTGGCCAAATCAATCACATCAACGATGGGCAAAGGGTTACCGTCCACAGCCCAAGCCCCCGTGTCAACATGATAAGAAAGGCGGGCACCAAGCACGGCACGCGCCTTTTGAAACAAAGGAATGGCCTCCTCTTCGCCGCATGGCAAACACGAAGACCCTTCCAGATTTTGGGAAACAGCTTTTATGGAAAAAGGCCTAGCCTTTATGGTTTTATAGGTTATCATGGTTGCTCCTAGAATATGTTATGAAGTTTAAAATAATAAAGAAGAGATATTTTAGAAAAAATCTCTAATCCACAGACACTTCCCCTAACTTTGATTGTTAAACACACTTGAATTTTTTGTCAAGAGGGGTAGAGTAAGATTTACAATCAGAGATTGAAAATCTTTAAATCCCCCGCTTCTCTTCCAATTCTAACCACCGTATTTCGGCGGTTGACAGGTCTTCTTCGGCCTTTTGCAGTTGGCGGGCCAGATCATCAAAACGGGCGGGGTCGGTGGTGTACAGGTCCGGCATGGCCAAGTCTTCGTGCAGTTTTTCGATGGTTTTTTCCAGTTTGGCCATGGTTTTTGGCAGTTGCTCCAGCTCTTTTTTCAGGGCAAAGGGCAAGGGGTCCGGTTTTTTTTCAAAAGTGACGGGTGCTGGGGCCGTGGCTTGGATCTTGGCTTGGGCTTTGGCTTTGGCGGTGGGTTTTTGTCCTGTTTTTTGGGCCTTTTGTTCCAGATAATCGGTGTACCCGCCCATATAGCCCTCAATAACGCCCTCGCCCTCAAAGGCCAGAACTTTGGTGACAGTATTGTCCAAAAAGTCCCGATCATGGCTGACCAGCAATAAGGTGCCCTCATAGTTGGCCAGAATGTCCTGCAATCGGTCCAGCGTGTCCATATCCAAATCGTTGGTGGGCTCATCCAAAATCAGCAGATTGCCAGGGTTGGCCAGAACCTTGGCCAGCATCAAACGGTTTTGCTGTCCGCCGGATAATGTGCTGACGGCATCGCGGGCCTGTTTGGGATCGAACAGAAAATCCTTTAAATACCCGCACACATGCCGCAGGGATCCCCCGACAGAAATATAATCGCCCCCATCAGGACACAGGGTTTCCCACAGGCTTTTGCTGGGGTCTAAGTCGCTTCGGGATTGATCGAAATAGGCGGGCTCCAATGTTTTGGCGCGGCGGATATGACCGCTATCGGGCGTCATTTGCCCGAGCAGGATTTTCAAAAACGTGGATTTTCCCGATCCATTTTTCCCCAGAAGGCCAATACGATCCCCCCGCATCAGGCGGAAATGGAAATCTTTCATCATCATCTGCGTGTGATCGTCATGGGTAAAGCCATGGCTGACTGCCTTGCATTCAATCATCAGTTTGGATACATCCCCCGCCGGCAACGGATCCAGCGCCACGGTTCGGATGGTTTGGCGAAAGGCGGCCTTGTCCGCTTTCAGCTTGGCCCGCAAGGCATGCAGGTTGTCCATGCGTTTCTGATTGCGCTTGCGCCGTCCGGTGACGCCGCCTTGGGTCCAGGCGACTTCTTGCTCTAGTTTTTTTTCCATGTTTTGCAGGGTGCGGGCTTCCTGATCCAAAATGCCCTGCATCCAGTCGTCAAAATGGGCATATCCCCGATTCAGGGTGCGCACCTGCCCCCGATCAATCCACAGGGTTTTTTGGGATATAGCCTTTAAAAACGCACGATCGTGGGACACGCACAGAATGGCGCCCGCATACCCCGCAATATAATCCTCCAGCCACGCAATGGCCCCTAAATCCAGATGGTTGGTGGGTTCATCCAGCATCAGCAGGTCGGGCGCATCCACCAGACTTTGGGCCAACGCCGCCCGCCGCAGCTGCCCCCCCGACAGGGATCCCAGCAGGGCCGAGGGCCGCAGATCCAAGGGGCCCATCACCATATCCACCAGATAATCCCGATATTCATCCCCCGCCAAGCCAGCACGGACAAAGGACGCCACCGTTTCCGACGGATCAAAAGCCACCTGCTGGGCCAAATACCCAATCCGCATCCCGGGATACAGGGTGCGCTTACCGGTGTCTGGTTCCATCTCCCCCATCAAAAGACGCATCAAGGTTGTCTTTCCCGCCCCATTGCGCCCCACCAGACAGATTTTTTCTCCCTCCCCAATATAGAGGGTGGTATCCTGAAACAGGGGCTTGCCACCCATATTCAGGCAGATGTCTTCGAGGCTGAGCAGCAGGGTCATAGAGGGCTTATCCATGCCTTAGTGTTGTTTGGGGCGAGCATGATAGCAGACTATGGCGTGTGTGTGGGAAATTTAAAGATGTGTTTGAATTTCGCTTTTTAATTTTGGAAGCTCTTTTTCAATCACCAACCAAACCTCTAAGGGATCAACACCATCATAGGCATGGATGAGAACATTCCGCAGTCCAATAACTTTTTTCCATGGTACATCTGGCATTTTCGCACGTGTGTTTTCATTCAGGTTGCGTGCTGCTTCACCAATAATCTCAAGATTTCGGTAAATGGCATCCTGAACCATGGTATTTTTTAAAAAATCCTCATGCCCTAAGCCAGCATACCGTTCAATACGCTCAATACATTCCCTAATGTGGTTTAGGTGTTTAGTCCCTCAATCTTGTGGTATTCTGTATGAAAGTATCAAGGAGGTTGATTTATGGGCAGTGTACACCATGCTAACGCCAAGACGACGGTTCGCGTTCGAAAAGAAATACAAGAGTCTAAAGAGAGCATCGCTAAATTAGCGAA
>CANGYM010000063.1 GCA_947458145.1 Alphaproteobacteria bacterium
ACGCGGGGATCATCGGATACCTTGCAACAGGATGCATGGGCGCGGCGTGCGCCCAGTGGGACTCTGAGCCTGCGCATTGATGCCGAGGGGCGCACCGTTCACGGGCAAAAAACTCTGCTGCGGGCCAGCATGACGGGCAAGCTGTACCCTGTGGTGTTGCAGTTTCAGGACAACACGACCCTAAGCGGTATGTTTTGGATTGCCCAATTTCAGGACAGCTTGAACGCCGATGGGGCCCCCTCCCCTTTTCGTTTGCGCTTGATGAGTGAGGGGGGGGTGGTTTGTTCTTAGATAATTGTTATTTTTATATATTTTTTTGAAAGGATAAGGTTATGCCCCTGCCCGATAGCGTTGTTTTGCGTTTTGTTACGGCCATCAGCGATGTGGAAGCGCATCTGGTGGCGGTGGCCGAGCGTCATAAAAAGGATTTTTTGGCCACTTTGTCGGCCCGTTATGGCCCCGAAGAAGCCGCCCGTGGGTGGCTGGACGATGAACCGTACCTGCGGTTTTTGGTCACCACCTATGCTGGCCAGTTTTACGCCACCATGACGCGGGTCGTTAAGGTGATGAAAAAGCGTCCCAAAAAAGCCAAACGGCGGGGGAAAAAGACGGTGGGGTTTGCCTTTCGCACGTCCCGAGGGCATTTTCTGGTCAAGGCCTTTGACCCCCGCAAACCCATGGACCCCCAAGCGGAACAGCGGATTTCTGCAGAGATGAAGCGGCTGGATCAGCGATTTTTGAGGGCCCTAGACCTGTATCGTCAGCAAGCGGTGGGCTGTGAAACCTATATTTGGCGTTCGCAAGATGACGATCGGGTCCGCGTCCGCCATGCAAAGTACGACGATCAGGAATTCCCCTATAGCCGGCCCCCGTCGGATGGGCATCCGGGGCAGGCCTATGGCTGCCGCTGCATCGCGGAGCCGGTTTGGCTGGAGGCTCTCTCGCAAAGCAGGCTGTCGACGCCGTCGGAGCAGGCCATTGAAACGGCCAATGTCACGGGGTTTTTGTTGTTTTTGGCGGCTTTGTCTGTCCTCACAGGGGTTGTGGGAGCGGTGGTATCGGCTTTGGCTATCCGCGGAGCCTATGTTCTGGCAGCGCAGACAATCGCCAAATATGCGGCGCGGTATGGGATGCGTCGGGCAAATCAAGAGGCCATTCAGCAAGCCGTAACCAAGTTTGATCGACAAGCTCAAAGCTTGCTTCGTCAACAAAGGTTTAAGGAAGCGGAAGCCCGCGGCCTGTTCAAACGTCCCGAAGGCGTCCCCAAAGATTGGGTGAGAGAAGTCACGCGCGATCAAAAGGGCGTACAGTACATTAAGCCAGGTACGAAACGGGGAACCTATGTCAAAATTTCATCTGGGGAGCCAGAAAGTCATGAACTTGGACAACAATATGATAATGTTAGGCAACAAAAAAGCGGGATTTCTTATGATTTAGAGGGTAATGAAGTGTCTCGACAATCGGAAGAGGCCCACATTCCCGCACATCTTTTTAAAGTTCATGGAGAGGTTATAAAATGACGAAAAATATCGATCAAGTTATTGAAAACGGTTACTATAAAGACATCATGATTGATGGTCTTCAATCATTATCAGACGAGGCTTATCAAAAGTTAGCGTGGTTTGAAAATGATCAAAATATCCATTCTTGCTATGCCGATGATGTGACGTTTTTTCAGGATGACACGGGGTTATCTTGGGCCTATGAAAGAGCCAAGTATGTTTTTGGCCCCGAGATTGATGCAAAAATCAAGGACTTTTTCCGCGAAGTCGAAAAAATCAGTTTTTTTGACTTGGAAAAACACATTATAAAGATGCCTCAAATAAACGTGATTCGTGAAAAAGCGAAAATGCTTTTGCCGCTTATTGAGAATGCCCCCCCCTATGCTGGGGTTCATTTTTTAATGCGGGTTAAAAATCCTTTGATTGTCGAAAGTGGACAACCCCTTCAGTTTAAGTTTTTTTTGGCAGAAGAATTGCCTGATAAAACATTTCACCTTTTGAAAGCTGAGGATAGCAGGGATGTACACAAACCTTTTGTTTTTAAGCCTGGTGATATCGTCCAATGCGCCAAAACCATCACACCTGATGTTTTGCAACAGCGTGTTTTTATCGCAACGGAGAAGGTGGGGTTTGAGGAAGTGGTTTGACGAATCCCACATCCCCCTCGATGAATTTGAATTTGAAGAGGAGTTATTCAATGATTAGACCCTCAAATACACTTTTTGACTGTCTAGAGCTAGGGCCAAAACATCCATCATGGATGACATCTATCATGGATGATCTCTATCAGAGATGATCATCTCCGTCGACGATGTTTCTGTGTATTTTTCAAAAGCATCGTAGAGAAAAAACCCCACAAACACAATCACCCCCGCCGCCACCAGTCCCGCTAGGGAGAATAGTATCCCTTTTCTCCATTTGGCCTTGTTCTCGGATTTCACATACAAAACAATGCACCCCAAAAACAGTGCGGAAAGAAAAATGCCTGTGCCGATGGACATGGGGGGCCTCTGAAAACGATAGTCTGTGCATAACCTGTATGAAAAAACGGATGAAAATACAAGAGCCCTGAAATCCAACCCCCAAAAAACCCCCCTTGACCCCTATCTTTTGTCATGGTACCTGTCAGGAATTGCGAATGATTCGCAATATCATGATGTGTTCTTGCAAAGGAGTGTTCATAATGCGTTGTTTTTCTGGCGGTTTGGGGGCTGCGGCCTTCTTGGTTTCGGCCTTGGCGGTTTTGGTGTCGGGGTCTTCGGCGGTGGCGGCGGAGGGGAATGCCTATGTTCAAAAAAACCTGGTGGCCAATGATGCCAAATATGGGGCGGATTTTGTGGATCCCAAGTTCATTAACGCGTGGGGGATTGCCATTCGGCCTGCGGGGGCGGGGGGCCATTTCTGGGTGACGGGGGCGGATATCAGTTTTGAATACGTCGGGGATGTGCATCAATCGCCGGATCCCAAATTGCGCACGCTGCATCAGGATGCCCTAACCCACATCACCCTGCCCGTGGGCGGCAAGGATAACTTTTCCACGGGGGTTGTGTTTAATGGCAACAAAGACAGCTTTGTGATTACCCAGTCTGTTGCGGGGGCGGAGCCCATCACGGCAGCGGCCAAGTTCCTGTTTTCCTCAGACGGCGGGATTCTGTCCGCGTGGACCGAGCGCAAAAAGCCCGATGGGACCTTTGATTGGCCGCGCGAGGCCGTGACGGTGGTGGATGCGTCCAAAGAGGGCGCCCAGTTTTTTGGGATCGCCGTGAATCAGGCGGGCAGCCGTTTGTATGCAGCCGATTTTGGGGAAAACCCGCGCATTCATACGTTTGATGGCACGTTTAAACCGGTGGATGTGGTGTTTCATAACCCCTTTGATGATAACAAAAACGGCAAAGTGGATGCGGGGGAATATGCGCCCTTTAACATTCAGGGGTTGACCACGCCGGCGGGGGATTATCGTTTGTTTGTCACCTATGCCAAAACCCAAGTGTGTCCGGCGGACGAGGTGGCCAAAAAAACCTGTGACGCCGGCGCCCTGTTCGTTGGGGAAGAGGACACCCGCCAGTCCGGTTTGGGCCGCGTGGTGGAGTTTACCGAGGACGCCAAACAGGTGGCTGTTTGGGATGACGGCGGCAAGCTCAGCGCCCCGTGGGGGATTGTCTTTGCCCCAAAAGAGGGCTTTGGCGCCCTGTCAGGGCAGCTGTTGGTGGCCAATTTCGGGGATGCCAACCCGGGCACCATCGCGGCCTTTGATCCAAAAACCCGCACCTTTACGGATTATTTAAGGGATGCCAAGGGCCAGCCCGTGGTTATTGACAAAGTCTGGGGCCTGTTGTTTGGCAACGGCGAAAGTCTGGGCGACAAAAACGCCCTGTATTTCGCCGCCGGTCCCAAAGATGAAACCGAAGGATTGTTCGGCAGCCTGCGTCCTGTGGTGAGTGGTGAGTAGGGAGTGGTGAGTGGGTTTTACTCCCTCTCCCCATCGGGGAGAGGGCTGGGGAGAGGGGCTGAAACCGCTATCTATTTGTTATAGAATAAGATTTTGCGGCGAAACCCCCTCCCTAGCCCTCCCCCGCAAGCGGGAGAGGGAATGCAAACGTCTCCTACGCCCCTCCTCACACCACACCCTTTTGCTTTGCCGTCATCGTGTCCACAATACCCTGCGTCAGGGTCCCAATGGGCTGATCCGCCTGCAGAAAGACATACCCCGCGGGGGGATTGTGGGCCAAGTTGGCGAAGTGGGCGGCCACTTGGTGTTGGAAATCATGGTTTCGGGATTCAAAACAATCGTCCGGATTGCCTGCGCGGCGGCTTAGGCGCTGGCCCTCGTTAAGGTGAAAGACAAACGTCAGATCGGGGGTCAATCCCCCCGTGGCCTGATGCACAATGGCATCGAACAACGCGGGATTTTCGGCGTAGGCCTGATGTTGATACGCGCGGGTGGATTCGGTAAAACGGTCACACAAAACCCAATCCCCACGGGCCAAAGCGGGGCGAATGACATGGGCCAGATGATGGGCGCGGGCGGCGGCCAGCAAAAATACCTCTGCCCACAGGGGCCAAGGCTGGTCTTTTTCATACAGCAGGGCGCGGCGGACGGCCTCGGCAGGGGGCGTGCCCCCAGGTTCGCGCGTGGTGATGTGGGGGATGCCGCGCTGGGTTAAGACACGGGAGACCTGATTGATTTGGGTGGATTTTCCAACACCATCGCCGCCTTCGAAAACAACAAACATAACCATGCCATGATCTGGGGGGTTGGTGGCCCAAGGGAGAGTGCCCAAGGGAGGGAAGGAAATTATGGTGGAGCTAAGCGGGATCGAACCGCTGACCTCTTGCATGCCATGCAAGCGCTCTCCCAGCTGAGCTATAGCCCCATAAAAACCGTGTTAAACGTCCTCTTCGTCCTCGTCCAAGTGCGGCGTGTCCAAATCGGCGTCAATGTCGTCTTCGTTTCCTGGTATAAAGTCATCGTCGGGAATGTCAATATCGTCAATGTCCACGGCAACGTCGGCTTTGGGTAAGAAGTCCGCCTCGCGTTCAATGCGGGCCCCGCGGGATTTTAAAATGCTTTCGGCACTAAACGGGGTGTCGCATTTGGGACAAACGATTTGGGGTTTGTTCATATCATAAAAACGGGTGCTGCACGCATGACAAATGCGCTTTGTGCCCCACGTTTCATGTATCACGTTCAAATTCAACTCCATGACGGTCCAAACCTGTTTTTCACCAAGGCACCTGTTATTCCAAATTGTGCGCGGGGCGTCAAGGAAATAATCCCAGAAAATTATCCTATCGCGTTTTGCAAAAACCGGTATACCATGCGTGCATCTTTGGGATGTATGGGGGGTGAGGGAGTTTTTATGGGCTTTATGTCGCAATTGGTTGTGTTTGTTTTGGTGTGGTGGATTGTGTTTTTCATGATGCTGCCGTGGCGGTACACCCCCAACACCCAGCGTCAGGCGGGCGAGGACCCGGGGGCCCCGCAGCAGGCCTTTATTGCAAAAAAGATGCTTATCACCACCATCATCACCCTGCCCCTGTGGTTTGGGGCGGTGTCGTATTTAAAAACCGTGAATTTTGCCGATCCGGCGTCGCTGGGGCAGATTGATCCCACCTTTTGCAAAACCCCGCCGTGCCCGTGAAATCCAAGCCCCTGACCCTTGGTTTTTACGATCCTGGAAAAATTGGGTATGGGCTGATGCATGCCCTGATGCGGGATGAACAGGACACACAGGCGGTTGTGTTGATCAAGGCCGAACATCGCCACGCCGCGCCCCCCGGGGTCACCATGACGCCCACCCTGAGGCATTTGTTTCAGCAGGATGGTGTTTTGCAGACGAATCTGGATGATTTTGTAAGCCGCGCGGATGTGATTTTTTTCTGTGGGCGGGCGCGGTATGGGTATGGGGCGGTTGCCCGTTTGATCGCAGCCCCCGCGTGGCAACAGAGCCCAGAAAAGAAAATTATCAATGCTTCCAAGGGATTGTGGAAAAATGACGCGGGGGAGGTCAATCTGCCATCGGGCCACTTTCCCGATGTGTATCGGGATAACCGTTTGGGGATGTTATCGGGTTTGAGTTTTCACACGACGTTGTTGCATGATTATCCGGTCAAAATGGCGTTATCGGCGGCGGCGTCTTGGGATCACGAAGCCCGCACCCTGAGCCGCCCCCAGCGTTTGATGATTGCCCCAGATCGGGCGTTACGGGCGGCGGAGCTGTACGGGATTATGAAAAACCCCTTGGCCATCGCCGCGGGCTATTGTGATGGGGAAGATATCCCCGTGTTGATGGGCACGCTGGCCGCGCTGGAGGCAGAGCGGGTGGCCCGCACGTTTTATCCAAACCCCGATCAAACGTTTTCGTCGTGTTACGCGCTGGATGATGTGTGGGGCAGCATGACCCCGCTGTCCCGCAATTTCCGCTATGGGCGGGATTTGCGTGCCCACGGCCCCCAAGCCGCCGACGTTTACCGCACCCGCGAGGGCACCCCCAGCCTGCCCGAGGGGGTCGAGGGATCCGTCACGTGGCACCTGTACCGCCAAACCTTGGGCGCCGCCCTGCCCCCCACCCCCCTGATGGATGCGGTGTACCGCCTCTGCCAATCCCACCCCGACGGCCCCCAAGATATGCGGCGGGCGGTGGAGGGGTATCGGGGGTGAGTTTTTTAGCAACATTATAAAGTGGATTGGCTTTCAAGTTCTCCCCTTAAACCATCAAAAGCTTCAATTAATTTTCTAAAATCACTCTCTACCCAACCCATTGTTTTGGGATCAAAATGTGTTGTATTCCCCCTGTGGGAAAGGGTAGGATATAATATATATGGGTTGTTTTTATTGTTGTCTTTTATGCACACTTCAAGAATCTCCCTAAGAGTCATCATGCAGGACCCTGAGATCCTAGCTGTGTTGTTGTTCTGTCCTGAGGGCACATCTGAAGACCCCGGTGTTGTCTCATTGGGAGGAGTATAAATAAAGCGTATAGATGTTATTTGCACTAAGGGATCTTTGGATTGCTGATTTTCTCTCGCAAGCTTGGCTAAGGACTGATCCATTTCCTTAACCTCCTTTATAAGGGGGGCACCATTACAAATCATTGTCTCTAGAGAGTGTCGTCACGAGATTTTTGCCCACATAATGATGCATCGGATGTGGACGGCGGCGAGGAAAGATTTTGTGTTTTTAAGGTATCGGGTGGCGATTCCACGCCATTGTTTTAAATGAAGAAAAGCGTTTTCAACAAGATGTCTTA
>CANGYM010000064.1 GCA_947458145.1 Alphaproteobacteria bacterium
CCATGACCCAAACCCCTGAACCCCCCGTGCTGGATTATGATGCGACGTTTCGCCGCCTGCGGGATGTGATTCGGATGCAACAGCAGCATCTGGGGCAGGTGGAAATGTATCAAAATCAGGCGGCGTACTTGCTGGAATCCCTCTCCGCCCCCGATATGGTGGCCAAGGTCAAAGGGCGCATCCAGCTGGATTATCAGCGGCATTTGCTGGCCGCGGCCTTTTTGGATTTCATGAAACTGGACGCGGTGGGTGTTCATGATGATCGGGCGCATGATTTGCTTAATTTTATAAAAAATGCTACAATCCTTAATGACCTTCGCTTGGCTGGGGATCGGGTGAAGGATTATGCCCAAACCCTAAAGAAAGACCCCAACGTGTACAGCATGACCGATGCGGATTTGATTCGTTTGACCGAGCGTGCCCTGAACCAAGGGGGGGACGATACACCATGACCCCGCGCCGGATGGTTTGCCTGATTCTGCTTTTGACCCTGATGACGGGCGGGGCGGGGGCGTTTGCCAATACGTCACCCCCCTCTGCGGGTGCCACTGCGCCCACGTCCTCATCCGCCAGCTCCTCCACGCCAGACCCCCTCGCTGGTCCCAAAGACAATGCCTCGGATGTTGCCGAGGCGGCCAAGTTAGACTGGTTGGGGGAATGTTGGTTGTGCCCGATTTTTAAAATTCTGGATGACACCCGCAAAAGTTTTGGGACGCCGGCGTGTGAGTATATCTCTTCCCAAGTTGTTGTTTTGGTGCCCATTACGCTGGGGATTTTCATGATGGTGTCGGCGGCCATTATGCTGTTGCCGTTTGGGGCGGGCAAGAGTGCCTCCACCGTGCTCAGCGGGATGATGGGCCGGACGTTTCTGGTGATTGTGGTGGCGGTTTTGCTGTATGATTGCCGAACCTTCAACACCTATATCAGCGGGCCCATTTACACCATGGGGATTCAGGCATCCCAAACCGCCATGAACGTGGGCATTGGCGCCCATACGGCCTTTGGGTTGAAAACAGACTGCGTGGACCCCCTGGCCAAAGGCGGCGGGACCGAGGCGTCCTTTTTCTGTATGCTGGAGGTTGCCAGCAAAACCATCGGCGTCCCCATTCGTTTTGGTATGGAAATTATTAAAAATATCAATGAGATGGGCTGGTGGGACGCTTTGACGTCCCCTTGGATGGTGCTGCAATGGTTGATGTCGGTGGTGATGATTGTCATTGGGGTGTTGATTGTCATTACCTATTTCATGCTGAATGTGGATTTTGCCCTGTACACCATGATTTTTGAGGTTTTGTCCAGTTTCTATGTCCTGATGTTTTTGCATCCCACAACGCGGGGCTTTGCCGTATCGTCGCTGAAGGGGTTGTTTGCCAGTGCGCTGGGCCTGTTTTTGGCGTCTGTGGTTTTGACCGCCCAAATTGCCATGATTGCCTATGTGATTGATGTGCAGCCGGATTTGAAATCGGTGGATGATATTGCCAAGTATGTGGTTGATGATGGGGACAAAGACCCCGCGCGGGGCTTTGGCGATCCGGTGTTTCTGATGCTGCTGGCGGGACTGCTGATCATCAATGCCGCCATGGCGGGCGTTGCCAGTCAGGCCAAAGCCATGGTGGCGGCGGGATCCAGCATCGGCATCCCCCAAATGGGCGCTGATTTTGCCCAAAAATTCCAAGAGCGGGTTCAGGGGGCATTTCGATCTGTGGGCGATACGGTGGCGCTGGGGGCCTATCAAAACAAATTGTCACAGGAAAACAGACAGCTATGGGCCAGAAATGTTTGGAGGCCGTTTGGCCGAAGCGGCCTTGGTCAGGCCACGCGGACTGGTTTTTCCCTCGCCTCCTCTGCGGTGCGTGGGGCTTTGGGCAATGCCCCTAACCAACAGGCTCAGGGCCAAGCTCAACCTGAACCCAAACCCAGAACACAGGTGGGATGATGCGCGTTATCCTTATGCTTTTGCTGATGGTGTGCACCGTGGCCGCGGGGGCGGGGGCGCAGGGTTCTGCAGGCAATCCGGCCCCCAACTCCGCCGCGACGACGGGCTCTGGTGGCAGCACCCCCCCCGCTGCGACGCCCCCCGCGGATGCTGCTAAGGCCGAGGCTAAGGAAGTGGTCGATGTGGTGTTGGGATTGTTTCCCGATTTAAAACGCGGCATCATTTTGGAAAGCATCCAAAACATTGCCGATGCCATTGATGAACGGCTGGCGCGGGCCAATAAGGTTTTTTACCAAGGTTCCGCCGGTTTCATCGTGATTTTTGTTGCGGTTTATATTTTGTATCAGGCGGGGAAAATGCTGTTTCCGTTTTTTCCGCTGGATCGGGTCAGCACGGCGTTGAATGCATCGTTAACGCGGATTTTGCTGGCGGTTGTGGTGACGATGTTTACGGCCTCGGCCATGGGGCCGTGGAAGAATTTTATTGCCCCTGTGATGGTGTCCGGCATTAACTATGCCAGCGAGCTGTTGTTTACGGCGGTGTGTACCATCAAAACCTCAACCCCCTCTGGGAAAACAGCCCCCATTGCCATCGAGGGGGTCACCTGCAACAAAGACAAAGCCATCGTTGCCGCGGACCAAGAGCCCCGTTTGTTCAACACCGCGGACCCCAAAACCATCGGAGCCAGCATCGCACGTTTATTCGGTTGGATTGAACAGTCCATTCTGACCATGGTGGGGGGCGCCATAAAGGCCATGTTGTTTGGGCCCAATGGTCAGCTGGGCGTTGAGGATCTTTTGCAGGGATCCATGTTTGGGGTTTTGGTGTTGATGTGTCTGGCACTGGCCATTACGGGATTGTTGCCGTATTTTACGCTGGGGATGCGGTTTGTGTTTTTTCTGTTCGGCGGCATGATTTTGGCCATTATGGTGTACTTTGCGGCCATTGCGTTGGTGATTCCCGCCTTTACGTCCTTTGTTGGGTTTTGGCTGCGGGCCACGCTAAAACTGGCGGTTGAAATCGTGATGATTGCCTTTGCCATTGCCATCAGTCTGGCCACCATGAACGAGGCTCTGGTTGGCTTTCAGAATGCCAGCAAAGGTCAGTTTTTGGGCCCCAACCATGATTTTTTTGTCACGTTGTGGGGAATCTTTTTTATTATGAACATGCTGGTGACATCCGCAAAAACCCTGGCGGGGGCCATCACTGCGGGCGGGGGCAAGGGGCTGGATTTGGATGCAGGGGCAGAAATGGCCGAAAAAGTCCAACAGGAAGCCGAAAAAATGATTGAGCAGAGCCAACAGAAAGGCAAAGAAGGTTTGCACTTTGCCTATTCAAAATAAAAGTCCCTCCTTTCTGGGATTGCGCACAGAAAGGAGGGCATGAAGGGGTTTTTTAGTTTACAGCGTCTTTCAGACCCTTACCCGCGCGGAATTTGGGTTGGTAGCTGGCAGGGATTTTCAGCAAAGCGCCCGTCCGTGGGTGGCGGCCTTCGCTGGCTTCACGGTGGGACACCAAAAACGTCCCAAAGCCCACCAGACGGACTTCGTCTTTTTTGGCCAAAGCCTCGGTTACAGCATCAAAAACAGCATCCACAGCACGGGCTGCATCAACTTTGGTCAAGCCGGCCTTATCAGCCACGGCAGAAACGAGTTCATTCTTATTCACGATACACCTCTTTTTGGATTGTTGATGGATGTTGAACGCGTGCAGCGCATTTTCTCTTTGTTAGCTTTAAGTGTTAAAGGTAAACAAAATCTTACGTCAATTCACAAAATGCCTGATTTGCGCCATTGCAGGTCAAGTGCGACAAAAAAACAACATAAAATAGGGGATTTGTGCGTTGTTTTGAAAAAAAAAGACCCCTGCCGCAAAGGGAAGGGGTCGTTTTCGTGCTTGGCAAGGGTGGGATTTACGCCTCTGTGGATCCCCCAGCGGCGGCTTCGGCACGCTTGGCGGCCTTTTCAGCGCGTTGTTCGGCGCGTTCTTGGGCTTTTTTGCCGGGCACCGCTTTTTGGGCATTGTTGCGGGGGGCGGGTTTTTCCACCAGACCGGCATTGGCCAAAAAGGTCACCACGCGGTCCGTGGGCTGGGCCCCGGATTTCAGCCAGTATGCGGCGCGTTCGGTGTTCAGCACCACGCGCTGTTCGTGGTCACGGGGCAGCATGGGGTTATACGTGCCGATTTTTTCCAGAAAATTTCCATCCCGTGGACTGCGGGCATCCGCCGCCACAATTTGGTAAAACGGACGTTTTTTGGTGCCACCGCGGGCCAATCGTAATTTTACAGCCATAGTTATCAAAGTCCTTTGTTAAAGTTAAAAAGGGTTAGCCTTTCGGAAAGCCCAAGGATCGTCCCATCTGTCGCAATTGATGTTTGTTCATGCGACCGAGAGATTTCATCATCTGCGACATTTGCAGGTGTTGTTTCAAAAGCACGTTGACGTCCTGCACGCTGCGGCCGGAGCCCTTAGCAATGCGGATTTTGCGCGACGCGTTCAGCAGTTTGGGGTCCCGACGTTCTTTGGGGGTCATGGCACAAATGATGGCCTCGGTCTGGCGCATTTTTTGGTTGGCCTCTTCGGTGTTCATTTGCTCTTTCAATTGGCCCAGCCCGGGGATCATGCCCAGCAAACTGCCGATGGATCCCATATTCCGCATTTGGCGCATTTGGGACAGCATATCGTTAAAATCAAATTGGCCCCGACGCAGTTTTTTTTCCATGTCGCGGGCTTCTTTTTCCGAAACCACGGATTGGGCCTTTTCCACCAGAGAGACCACATCCCCCATCCCCAAAATCCGTCCCGCCAGACGATCGGGAAAAAATGGGGTCAGGTCGGTTATTTTTTCCCCCGTCCCCAAAAACGCAATGGGGCAACCCGTGGCCGCCCGCAACGACAGGGCCGCGCCCCCCCGTGCATCACTGTCCATCCGGCTGAGCATCAGGGAGGTCAGGGGAACGGCCTTAGCAAAAGCCTCCGCCACGCCCAGCGCATCCTGTCCCGTCATGGCATCCATGACCAGAACGATTTCCGCGGGCTTGGATAGGGCCACGATGCTTTGCAGCTCCTCCATCAAACCATCATCCACGTGCAAACGACCGGCGGTGTCAATGCCCAGAACGTCATAGGCCATGGCGGCCTGCAACGCCCGCTTGACAATGGCCAGCGGGGCTTCGCCCTCGATGATGGGCAGGGTGTCCACACCGGCTTGCTGTCCCAAAATGGCCAACTGTTCCCGCGCGGCCGGACGATAAATATCGGTTGAGGCCAGCAGGACGTTTTTTTGACCCTTCGTTTTTAAAAAATGGGCAATTTTCGCCGCGCCCGTGGTTTTCCCCGATCCCTGCAGGCCCGCAAACACCACAACCGCGGGTTTTTGTTTGTCCACATTCAGGGTATAGCCCTGTTGCCCCAGCAAGGTGATCAGATGATCATGAACAATTTTCACAATCAATTGATCAGGGGATAAGCTGTTAATCAGGTTTTGGCCCACCGCATCGGCCTTAACTTGGGCCAGAAAGGAACGCGCCAAGGGCAGGGACACATCGGCCTCCAGCAGGGCAATGCGGATATCCCGCAGCACCTGATCCAAATCCTCTTCGCGCAGCACCCCGCGCCCCCGTAAGGAGCGAAAGATACCGGTCATCCGTGTGGACAAAGACTCAAACACGCCAAATCCCTTAAAACCAAAACAACAAAAAACCGCCCGTGAGCGAACCCTCGCCAACGGACGTTTTTTTTAAAACAGGCACGACCCTATCATAGATTGTTGAGGCTGGCGAATGGTTTTTTACGCTAAAACCAGACCCAAATCCAAAAAATGTCGAAAATCCCGATCACGGGTTAAAAGGGGGATGCGGTAATCCATACATAAAACAGCAATCATGGTATCCGCAAGGCGACCCTTTTTCCCCTGTTGCATCAGGTGACGCCGACAGTCCCCCACGCGATGCCAAAAATCTTGACCTGTGGGATAAAGAACGGGCATGGCATGCAGGATGGAATAGAGATGTTCGGGTAAACGGGGGCTGCTGATCAATTCACTAAGACAAACGCAAGGCAAAAAAACACCCCCATTGTCCAAGGCATGATCCAGTGTTTCCACGTCTAACCCTTCCTCACCCAAAAAATAAGCAGCGAGGGACGATGTATCCACCGCCATCATGGGCGGTCTTCCCGAAGGTCATCTATAGCAATGCCAAGATCGATTTTGCCCCGATAGTCTCGCAGGGAGTTAGCGGGAGAGCGCGTGGCCGCAATGAAAAAGCGCAAGGCCATTTCCATCGTCTCCTCAGGCGGGAGATGGGTCATGGATATGGCCTGATTCAGCAATGTTTTATGGGTAGAGTGTGCCTTTGTCATAAAAAAAGAATAGCAAAAAAAACGGGTTAGGGCAAGGGGGTGATAAGCGTTTCTCATCATCCCCGATGGCAGAAGGCTATTATTTTTTATGGATTTTATATTCGGATCGGTTTCAAAAACATAAACAATGGATCATTCCGTGTATTGTTATAAAAAAGAAAAATAAACAAAAGTTTCGACGCGCGTCTTGGCTTTGATCATGGTTTGTTTCAAGGAGGCCTGTGATCCCGCCCCCTGGCAAATGCCCCCCGACAAGGGGGCTAGGCACCCTCAACAGTGCCACGGGCGTGTGTACGATAAACACCCCACGATCCCAAGGGTGATCGGCCTTTAGGCGGCTGACAGCCTTTGTGTTCCCCACCGCCGATGAAGCGGCCCAAAAATGGCTTCGGGAACAGGATTTGGGGGGAACCGGTCATCCCCCCGACCATGGTAAGAAACACCAGAAAATTTATGTCGACAAAATTGCACTGTTCTTTCTATGCCTTCAGGATAAAAAATCCGGATACGAAAGTCAAGGGGTTGTCAAGGAAAAAGTTTTCAAGGAAAAACAATAGAAATCATAGGTTTACGCCATTTGACGATGGGATGTTAAATTTTTTATTCTCATTTCATTTAATTTGGACTCCCCCGCGATTTTTTGGAGTGCTTTTTCGATATTATTACGAACGTGCGTTATTCCATCTGGTGCTGTCCATGGACACCGAAGGGCCGCTTCAATCCATCGCCCCAAGTGGGGTCCATTTTCAGTTTTGAAACAATTATAATACTCCTCAGCAGTGGCTTTGTTTAGAGCTTCTTCATCCTCTGGATTCCACC
>CANGYM010000065.1 GCA_947458145.1 Alphaproteobacteria bacterium
ATCTCCCGAAAATGGGTGTATAGGAAATTTTCCTGATGGTGGGCCAAACACCATTTGGCCATGATGGATCCCCCACGACTGACGATGCCCGTGATGCGGCTGGCGGTTAAGGGCACATAGCGCAGCAATACGCCGGCATGGATGGTGAAATAATCCACCCCCTGTTCGCACTGTTCAATCAGGGTGTCGCGGTAGATGTCCCACGTTAAATCCTCGGCCACGCCGCCGACCTTTTCCAGGGCCTGATAAATGGGCACGGTGCCGATGGGCACGGGGCTGTTGCGCAAAATCCATTCCCGAATGGTGTGGATGTTGCGGCCCGTGGACAGGTCCATCACGGTATCCGCGCCCCAGCGAATGGCCCAGACCATTTTTTCCACTTCCTCCCCCACCGAGGATGTCACGGCAGAATTGCCAATGTTGGCGTTGATTTTCACCAAAAAGTTTCGCCCGATGATCATGGGCTCCACCTCGGGGTGGTTGATGTTACACGGGATGATGGCGCGGCCGGCGGCCACTTCGGCGCGAACAAATTCCCCCGTCAGGGTTTCCGGAAAGGTGGCCCCCCATCCTTCGCCGTCGGCGGGACGAAAATCCTGCTTTAGCTGGGCGCGGGCGAGGTTTTCCCGTGTGGCAATGTAGTCCATTTCGGGGGTGATGATGCCGGCTTTGGCATAGGCCATCTGGGTGACGGCTTTGCCCGAAAGACGGGCCCGCAGCGGCTTATGGGTGATGGGAAACGTTTCAACCCTTTGTTTTTCAGACACAAATCCATTGTCCGCCGGTTGAATCTCGCGCCCCGTATAGGTTTCCACATCACCGCGGTCACGGATCCACGCATCCCGCAAACGGGGCAATCCCGCGTCAATGGCAATGGTGGCGGCAGGATCGGTATAGGGCCCCGAGGTATCATACACCCGAAATACCGGAATCCCAGCCCCCGCGCTGAGTTCAATGTCCCGAAAGGGCACGCGCAGATCAGGTCGCCCCTCTGCCGGCAGATACACTTTTTTTGATCCCGCAATAGGGCCTGTGGTTACGGGTATGGTCATGATGTCCTCTGTTATGTCTGAGATCCCGAATTTACTGTTAAACACGCAGATTCGCAAGAGAGGGTTTTGGAGAGGGTTTTGGGGGAGAGAAGACAGAAGGACAGAAGACGGAAACGCCCTTCGCCAGATTGTTTTTGTTGTTCTTACCAGTTCTTTGGTCGGTGTAGCTTTGTTTCTGGTATCTGGTCAGGCATTTGTGCGGCCGCTAAGGCAGACGTGCGAATCTTTCTGATGAAATGTGCGTGCTTGCTCAACTGTTCAGACGTTCGCCTATCCAATCCAGGTGTTATTAAGCCTAAGATTTTTTTGGGATGATGTTCACGAATAAGGCGCATAGATTCGGCAATATCACTGTCGTTCGATACCACAACAGCACATTCATAATCATTTAACCAAGCATCATTCAACAAATGCACAGAGAGGTTAACATCAGAACCTTTTTCCTCCGTTTTAATAACACGGGCATTTGTCGCCCCCATTGTATCAGGTTTAGCCAGAGGCATGTAAACTTTATGCCGCAAAAAGTGACCGAAATGCAGTTTCAGATTGGGGCAATGCTTTTGCAAAGCTCTGAAATAAATATCTTGGCGCAAATGAATGTCTAAATCTTCGGGCGAAGGGCGGACACGTGCTGTAAAATAATGAACGGTGTTGATCTGGTTGTGTTCAGCCAAAACAATTTCAAAAAGCTTAACGGGATCAAGCCATTGATACGGTGTACCCTTGAGACATCCATAATAAAGGTTGAATCCATCAATATAAACGTTCGTACGCATTCAACCTCACCAAAAAGCAAGAGCCCCCCGAGGGAGGCTCTGCGGCTCAGTGTACAAGTCACCGAGTGGAATAGAATCATAATACACCATCTTCGTTAACAGTCAATAAGCAAAGGATTTTTTATGCCCCTATACCCCTTTCCCACCGATACGGCGCCTGTGGCGGCGGATCAGTTGCCCAGCACGACGGAAAGTCTGAGCTGGCACAACGTGCAGCGCAAGCGTTTGAAAAAATTTGCGGGTCAATACATCGGCGAAGCCGATGCGGCTGTGGTGACCCTGCGGTCCCAAGGGGAGCCGGACACAAGTCTGAAGGTTGTTCAGGACACCCGCGCGGGCTTTAACGAACTGCGGGTGCGTTTGCCGGTGTTGTCCCAGTATTACACCTATTCAACGCAGCACGGGGGGATTCCCGATACGGAATTTTTGAGCAAGATCAAAAGTATCATTTTGTCTTGGTGCACCAAAAATATCTCCACGGGCAAACCCATTGATGAAACCAATTTTGAAAACTTAATCCGTGTGGCCAAGCGGCACTGGGCGTCCTTTTCCACCACTGAGCAAGGCATCATCACCGCGTGGGTGCAGCAGCTTAGGGTGGCCAAGGAAGCGTGGACCTTTGTCCCCGCCGCGGGTGAGGGTAGTTTGTTGTATGGCAACCATTATACCCATCATTATAAAATTTTGTATCAGGTCTATGATTTTCTGGGCGATACCGTCAAGCTGGCGGCGCTGCGGACCACATTGCAAACCTTTGTGAATCAAAATTTCCCCTTTGGCAATGCGGCGGTGAGCGTCCCCCCATCCCACCTTGTGGTGGGCGCATCGGTGGCGGAGAAGCGTTTTGATGTTGATGGCAATTTTGTTGCTGTGTTTCCCGCGGGGTCCACAGTTTATGTGGCGGGGAATACGCGGGGGCACAATGGGTATTTTCGCGTGACCGCGGTGACGTATTTAACGTCATCCAACAAAACGCGGGTGTTTTTTGCCGAACCCCTCAGCGGTTTGGACGGCGGCGGGGGGACATTGTACCGCCCCCACAATCCGGCCCTGTATGATATGCCGCGCCCTGCGGTGGATGCGGGGGAAAGCATCGATTATATCCGCCGCAACGCCATGCATTATCATCAGTATGATCTGGAACCCTGGATCGAGCTGGTGACGCTGTCAAACTGGCGCGAATTTGACACCAAGCTGATCGCCGGTCTGGCGTTTTTGCGGGCCACCGTCACCGCCCCCAATCTGGTGCGGAAGCCCTACGAATTCACCTATTCCAGCGATACGTTTGACGCGCTGCGGTGGCAGACCTCGCGTTCAGAGTATCTGCAGCCCAGCAGCCTGTACGTACCGGATAAAATGGCGCGGCTGATTTTTGCCTGTGATCATTATTTCCGCAAAAATGGGGAGGCCGCCACCCAAAATATCGACACCCGCCTGTACCATTTCGCCATGCGTTCCCGCTTTTTGCCCAGCACGTGGCCGTATTATTTCCGGTTTGTGTTTGGGGGGGGGTATGGGTGAGGGGGGGATGGGTTACAGGTGACAGGTGACAGGACAAACACAATAAGGATGAAAGGAATTTTTTTATGCCTACCAACAAACATCCCCAAGGATCCCTAGCGCGGGCCACGCATGTTTTCCATATGCTGGATGATGCCTGTTTTCGGGATTATTTGCCGAGCATAAACCCCCTTATGAGGTGTATCGACCCTAAAATCGTGCTTCCTCATCACTAATATCTTGAATTTCCGCGATACGCCATGCTCCCTGATAAACTTTTAACAAGACTCTAAATTGAAAAGGCGTATCGCAGGGAAGGTCACGAACTTGGTTGGGGGGGAAGGAAACAGTCAAAGTCGCTGTCTGATCTTGAAGGGTCACGATTTGGGAAAAGCCGGTGTTGCGCCAGTTGTCTTCCCAATCGCCTAGGGGAAAAAGGGGATCCGTTTCTTCAAGCCCACGAAGATTTTGTTCATAGTGATATCTTAAGGGGGGGGTAATACTTTTTTTTATGGTATCCGCTTCTTCCTTAAGAACGTGCTTTCTTTCCTGTGTATCAGGGGATGTATTGCGATATCTGAGATCATTATCCAGTAACCACCGAAAAAACTGGGTCACGAACATCGATAAGTGTTCGGGGTTATGATCGGTGGCAGGGATCAGTTCTGGTGGTGAGAGGGGTGGGTTGGTGGATTCGGCCCAAGCTGTCCCTGATAAAAGCCCCAGCAAAATCATAAATTTTCGCATCATCCCAAGATGTTAACTCTATTTTGATCAGAAAGGAAAGTGTTTTATGCAGACCAATAAACACCCCCAAACATCCCTAGCGCGGGCCACGCATGTTTTCCATATGCTGGATGATGCCTGTTTTCTGGATTATTTGCGTAAGGGCATCCGGCACAGCCCCCAAACCCAGTTGCGGGAGGATGTACGGCAGATTTTGAAAAACCTCAGGGACGCTGTGCCTTTGGATGTTCGGTTTAATCCCTATCACGATCCAGAAAACGGACAGTTTACCTTCGCCCCAAACAATGCCGGCGCTGAAGAACATTGGCCCGAGCGGGGCGAGAGTTCGCTGGATGTGGATAAGGCGGTGGCCCATGCGAATCGTGAAGCGGAGCGTGATTCTCTGGGAAAGTGTGCCCTTTATGTGCGGCGTGCTTTACAATATGGCGGCGGTTTAAAGAATTTGGAAACGCCTATATCAGGCTTTGCCAAAGAGTATGGTCCTTATTTGGAAAGAGTAGGGTTCCATAAATTATCTCCTCGTCCCCAACCCGATTATGATGCCCAAAAGGGGGATGTTGTAGTCATTCAAAACCATCCTGATGGGCACGAGGCTGGTCACATTGCTATTTTTAACGGAAGCCATTGGGTATCAGACTTTGTGCAACCTCAAAAAGAGAATCTTTGGCCTGGGCCAGGCTACCGAAGGGAAAAACCCGATTATGAGGTTTATCGGCCTTAAACTCTTTATGGATACCTATTCATAATATCCCTCACCTCCCCGATACGCCATGTTCCTTGATAGGTCTGTAGCAAAATTCTGAATTGGAAAGGCTTATCGTAGGGTGGGGGATAATCTTTGTTGCGAGGGAAAGAAACGATGAGTGTTGCTGTATGGTCCTGAAGTGTCACAATTTGTGAAAACGCTGTATTGCGCCAGCTGTCTTCAAAATCGCCCAAAGGAAAAATGGGATCAGGTTCCTCGAGTCCATCAAAATTTTTATAATTATACCACAATAGGGGGGTGACGTTCTTTTTTATGGCTTCCTCTTTTTCCTTAAGGATTTCTGCCCTTTCTTTTGTATGAGGCTCTGTTTCAAAATATCTTACATAATTATCCACCCACCACCGAAAAAAATGGGTCACGAACATCGTCAAATGTTCGGGGTTATGATCGGTGGCAGGGATCAGTTCTGGTGGTGAGAGGGGTGGGTTGGTGGATTCGGCCCAAGCTGTCCCTGATAAAAGCCCCAACACAAGAATAAGCATGGTTCGTAGCATGAACGGTCTAAGGCCTTCCCCCATTAAGGCAGATTTGTTACCTGTTCCCCGCCTGCGGCCCATGATCATCGGGGCTGGTGGCCCCCTCCAGCAGGTTGAGGTCTTTGTGAAAGGTCTCGGGCAGGCACCATGCGGCGATGGCCCCCAGGGCAAAGACCACGACGCCCACCACCATGGCGGCATCCAGCATATCCATGCTGGGGCGTAGGGCAGAAAAGGCCAGCGTCACCAACACAACGGATCCCCGCACAAAGTTGGGCACGGTGGTGGCGGCGGTGGCGCGGAAATTCACCCCGAATTGTTCGGATGCATTGATGGCCATCAGGGCCCAGTATCCGGCGCCGATGCCCAAAAACACCAACATGGTGTAAAATTGCCCTGGGGTAGCCCCGTCAAATTGGCTGTACACCACAACCCCTGCGGCCAAGCCGGCCATGTAGATTTGAATGGCTTTGCGGCGGCTTTTTAGGGCTTGGCTGACGAAGCCGCTGCTGATGTCGCCGATGGACATGCCGATGTACATATACATAATGGCTTTGCCGGCGGTGACGGGGCCTTGGATGTTCAGGGCCTGGGCAAACTCGGGGGAAAAATACACCAGCAGCCCAATGACAAACCAGATGGGCACCCCGATGAACACGCAGGCCAAGTATTTTTTCAGCAAAGACCGCTGGGACAAAATCGCCAGAAAGCTGCCGTGGGGGACGTTATCGGCCTGATGGCATTTGAACATGTTGGATTCTGTCAGGGTGAAGCGGAAACACAAAACCGCCAGCCCCATGACACCCCCAAAAATATAGGCATCCCGCCAACTGACATAATGCACGATGATTTCCGCCAAAGCCGCCCCCAACACCCCGACCCCCGCAATAACGGCCCCCCCTAGGCCGCGAATGTGCTTGGGCATACATTCCAGGGCCAAGGTGACGCCGGCCCCCAGTTCCCCCGCCAGACCGATGCCGCCGATGAAGCGCAGCAGTTTGTAGTCCTCAACACTGGCAACAAAGCCATTGAGGATATTGGCCACGGAATACAGCAAAATGGACCCCACCAGAACCTTAACACGGCCAAATTTATCCCCTATGCTGCCCCACAACAGACCGCCCAGCAACATCCCGATCATTTGCGCGTTCAGGATGTCCATGCCGGTGGTGATGATCTGGTCCTCGCTTAGGCCCAGATCGCGCAGGCTTTGGACGCGGACAATCCCAAAAATAATCAAATCAAAAATATCAACAAAATACCCCAGCGCCGCAATGGCCACCACACGTCGATAGGCTGTGGGGTTCAGGGAAACAGAAGACATGGGCGGTTTTCCTGTTTTAGCAGCGAACTGTAGCGTTCAGGACTATAGCACGGCGCGGGCCAGCGCAAGGATTTCTTTTTTAGCCTTGTTTATAAAGGCTAAAGTGCGGCGAACCCCCCTCCCTCCCCCTCCCCCGCAAGCGGGAGAGGGCGTTAATTTTTCCATCACATTTTCAAATAAGGATGTTTTTATGCCAGATCGTGATACCTTTCAAACCACCCTTTC
>CANGYM010000066.1 GCA_947458145.1 Alphaproteobacteria bacterium
CAGGGTTAGACCTCGATGACGTCGGTGGGTTCCACCTATTGCGAGACGGTCGTACACCCGCGCAAGGTTGTCTTCCCCCATGGGGGAAGACAACCTTGGTTACTCCTCCAACCACATTATACAACTTTTTTCAGGGACAATTGCGAGCGCAGCGAAGCAATCCAGAAATGCCGCCAATGGAAAGACTGGATTGCCACGCCTCCTGCGGAGGCTCGCAATTGTGCGTAAGTCCTAGGATATTGGCGGTATCAAAACCTATTGACAATTGATGCAAAAACATCTAAATTTGATGAAATTATCAGGGGAAGATTGTTATGAGTTCAAAAAACTACGATGATTCAGAATTCAATGCAAATGCAAATATAGTTTGTGAAGTCGAGCTGTCATGTAGTTATCTTTATAATTACCTACAAAATATTAGTGTGGATCAATCGGAATATTTGTTTTCGATGATTGAAAGCTATCCTGAGGAGGATTTTGATCCATTACACTTTTTGGCTTTTAATATAGCTTTGGAAATAGTGGCAGAAAACTGTAATCCTGGTCCTGACGATAGAGTGATGATAGATACTGTGTATAATGAAGATCTTGAGGATATTTCTTGCGAAGATGTTCTACGCAAGATTTATGATCATATTTCTAAAAATGGCTCCTGACCAAATCCTCAGAGCCTGTTCACGATCTCATGAATATCTCCCACGTGTGGGGAATAGGATTATGAACAGGCCCCAAACCCCCTAAATCTTCACCGTCAGGCCAACGCCCATGGTGGAGGAGAGGGTCATTTTTTTAATGTATGTGCCCTTCATGTCGGCAGGTTTGGCCCGTTGAATGACATCATACAGGGCCTGAAAATTTTCGCGCAGTTTGACCAGATCAAAGCTGACTTTTCCGAAGGGGGCATGGATAATCCCTGTTTTTTCGGTGCGGTATTCCACCTGTCCAGCTTTGGCATCGGCAACGGCTTGGGTGACGTTCATGGTCACGGTGCCCAGTTTGGGGTTGGGCATCAGGCCCTTGGTTCCCAGAATTTTTCCCAGACGTCCCACCAAAGCCATCATGTCCGGCGTGGCAATGCACACGTCAAAATCGATGGTGCCGCCCTGGATAATTTCAACCAAATCTTCTGCACCAATGATATCGGCGCCGGCGGCTTTGGCCTCTTCGGCCTTGGCACCACGGGCAAACACGGCCACACGGGCCTGTTTTCCACCTTTTCCGTGGGGCAGGGTCAGCATGCCGCGGATGTTTTCATTGGCTTTGCGGGGATCCACGCCCAGCATCAAGGCCATTTCGATGGTTTCATCGAATTTGACTTTGCTGTTGTCCTTCAGAATCTGCAACGCTTCGTCCAAACCGTAAACCTTGGCGGTGTCAACAGCCTGTAAAGTGGCGGCCACACGTTTTGCTAGTTTTGCCATAAAAATCCCTTTATGTTTTAATCTTCAATAACTTCTAGGCCCATGGAAACAGCAGAGCCGGCAATCATGCGGGCGGCGGCTTCGCGGTCGTGGGCATTCAGATCCTGCATTTTCTTATCCGCAATGGACAAAATTTGGCTGCGCGTGATTTTTCCCACAAAACCACGGCCGGTTGTTGAGGATCCTTTGGGCAGGCCAGATTCTTTTTTCAAAAAATAACTGACAGGGGGGGTTTTGGTCACAAAACTAAAGCTGCGATCCGCATAAACGGTAATGACGACAGGAATGGGGATGCCTGCCTCTAGTTTCTGCGTTTCGGCGTTAAACGCCTTGCAAAATTCCATAATGTTGACACCCCGTTGACCCAAAGCGGGACCGACAGGGGGGGCGGGGTTCGCTTTTCCCGAAGGAATCTGCAGTTTAATATAACCTGTAATTTTCTTGGCCATAATCCATCATCCTGATTTAAATTTTTTCAACTTGGCTATAATCCAGTTCCACTGGGGTTTTGCGGCCAAAAATGGACACGGAAACCTTCAGTTTTTGGCGGCTTTCTTCCAAATCCTCCACCGTGGCGGAGAAGTTTTCAAAGGGACCATCAATAATGCGAATGTTTTCGCCGATTTCAAAAATGACACCCCGACGAACCTCTTTAAAGCCCCCTTGGATATGGCCAAGCAGGCGGTCGGATTCGGCTTTGCTTAAGGGAACGGGCTTGCTTTTCGCCCCGCCGCCCAAAAAGCTGACCACCCGTTTGTTGTCCATAATCATGTGCCACGCGGGATCGGTCATGATCATGTTAATCAGAACATATCCTGGGAAAAATTTTCGCTCTGTGTGGACTTTTGTGCCTTTTTTCACGTCTTGGCCCTCTTCGACGGGGACAACAACATCGAAAATTTCGCCGTCCAGACCCTTTTCCAGGGCTTGCTCGCGAATGGATTCAGCGACCTTGTTTTCAAAGCCCGAGTGGACCTGAATCACATACCACCGTCCCTTAGGCGCGGGCGTTGTGGTTTTGGGCGTCGTCATAGTATCCTGCATGTTTTCAACAATAAAAAAGATGGCCGAATCGTCGCAACGATCAGCCAAGGAGGACCTTTATACCATAAGATAAAATTTGGTCCACAAGAAAAAAGAACAAAGACAAAATGGCCACCATCACGAAAACCATCACCGTGGTCATGGTGGTTTCTTTGCGCGATGGCCATGTAATGCGTCCGATTTCTGCGCGTGTCAGGCGGAAAAATTCAGCCACACCGATTTTTTTGGTGTGATTTTTGTCCCCACCTGTTGCGTCACTGCCCCCTGCAGCCACAGCAAGGGCTTTGGCGCCTGCCAAAGGGTTCGCTGAGATTTTGCCTTTGGGCTTAGGCTTTGATTGTGCCTTTGAGGAGTTATTTTTACGCATACCCGCTACAAAAATCCTTGGTTTAGAAAGGAGGGATTGTACCAAGCTCCCTTTCAAAGGGCAAGGTTTTGGTTTTGGTTGTGTCAAACATAATGCCAAGCGATTGGCGCAAAAAGGTGTGCGCGTCTTGCACGGCATGGATGCCACCAAGCTCGCGCAATATTTCCCAAGGCAGGTGTTTCAAACCATTCTGTTTCAATTTCCCAATGTGGCCAGCCGTGAACCTATCCAGGGTCTCAATCCCAACTTTGTTTTGGTGCAACGTTTCCTCCAAAGCGCCAAGCCCCACTTGGTTTCAGGCGGGCGCATGATCATCTCTGTTGTGGATAGCCCCTACTATCGCGGGCTTTTTCATTTTGAAGAGGCCGCTGAGCAAGCGGGCTTTCCCCCACCGCCACGTGGCCACCTTTGACCCTGATGATTTTCCTGGTTATCATCATACCATGAGCCATGAGGAGGAAAGCGCCATTGACGATTACGAGCACTTTGCCAGTTATATTTTTACAAAAACCCCATGATGATCCCTGGCCTGACCTTGTATCCTGATTTTATCACCCCCGCTGAGGAAGCTGAGATTTTGGGCATCCTTGATGCCCATCCTTGGCGGGGGGATTTGCAACGCCGTGTCCAGCATTATGGGTATCGTTACGATTACAAAGCCCGCCAGATCACGCCTGATTTGTACTTAGGCCCCCTGCCTGTGTGGCTTGAAAATTTGGCTCATTTTTTGGTGCAAAATGGCCTTTTCCCCAACGTTCCTGATCAAGTGATTGTCAACGAATATCTCCCTGGCCAAGGCATTGCGCCGCATATCGATTGCGTTCCCTGTTTTGGGGGTGTCATTGCCTCTCTCAGCCTAGGTTCCGATGTGCTTATGGACTTTGGGCGGCCCGATGGTTCTGAAAAAATCAGCCATCGTCTGCCCGCCCGCAGTTTGGTGGTCATGACAGGTCCCGCCCGTTATCACTGGCAACACAGCATTGCCAAGCGCAAAACAGATGGGGTGGATGGACAAAAAATCCTAAGGCAGCGGCGGGTGTCCTTAACATTTCGTCAAGTGGTGATGGGCACATAACACGACCCTACTAGGCATCGCTCCGCCAGGCTTGTGCTCGGCTCAGTACGAAAATAAATTGGAAACACTATAGTTTTTTGAACTTAGAAAAAATTCATAAAAAATTTCCATTACACTTTAAGGGTCCCCCATAAATTCACAATCAAAATCAACAAAAAACATCACCGCTGAGGTATCACGGCCCCTTCACGCCGGTTTTGGCCGCAGCGGGGGGCGTGTTTTTTTCGGCTCGCTTTCTGATGTGGGGACGGATGTTTTTGATGTGGATTTTTTATGGGCTTTTTGGGAAGAGGTTTCTTCGCGCACCAAGGTGCCCCCATCCAAAAGGGTTTTGATTTCCTCACCGCTGAGGGTTTCATATTCCAAAAGGGCCTGCGCCAGACGTTCCAGTTGATCGGCGTGTTCCGTTAAAAGGGTTTCTGCGCGTTGATAGGCGCGGTCCACAATCAGGCGGATTTCCGTGTCCACCATTTCGGCCGTGGCATCGGACATGTTTTTGGTTTGGGTGACTGAGTGGCCCAAAAAGACCTCTTGCTGATCGGCGCCGTAGTGAAGGGGGCCTAATTTCTTGCTCATCCCCCATTCCGTGACCATGCGGCGGGCGATGTTGGTGGCCATTTGAATATCGCCAGAGGCCCCAGTCGTCACCATCTGTTTGCCGAAAATCATGGCCTCAGCAATGCGGCCCCCCATGGCCACGGCCAGATCATCTTCTAATTTGGCTTTTGGCATGGAATAGCGGTCCCCCTCAGGCAGACGCATGACCATGCCTAGGGCGCGGCCTCTGGGAATAATGGTGGCTTTGTGAATGGGGTCTGAATGGGGGCAGTGAAGGGCCACGATGGCGTGACCGGCCTCGTGATAGGCGGTGAGTTTTTTTTCGGATTCGCTCATGGCCATGGATCGACGTTCGGCGCCCATCATGACTTTATCTTTGGCTTCTTCCAGTTCCTGCATGCTGACGGTTGTTTTGTTTTTACGGGCAGCCAGCAGGGCGGCTTCGTTCACAAGGTTGGCCAGATCGGCACCGGAAAATCCGGGGGTTCCGCGGGCAATAATACGGGCCTCAACCCCCTCGGCCAAGGGCACTTTTTTCATGTGCACGCGCAAAATTTTCTCCCGCCCCATGACGTCAGGGTTGGGGACCACAACTTGGCGGTCGAAACGGCCCGGGCGCAGCAGGGCAGGATCCAAAACATCAGGGCGGTTGGTGGCGGCAATCAAAATGACGCCTTCGGTGCCCTCGAACCCATCCATTTCCACCAACAGCTGGTTGAGGGTTTGCTCGCGCTCGTCATTGCCCCCGCCCAGTCCCGCGCCGCGGTGACGGCCTACGGCGTCAATTTCGTCAATAAAAATGATACAGGGGGCGTTTTTCCGGCCTTGCTCGAACATATCCCGAACGCGGCTGGCGCCAACACCCACGAACATTTCCACAAAATCGGATCCGGATATGGTGAAAAACGGCACGCCCGCTTCGCCCGCAATGGCGCGGGCCAGCAAGGTTTTCCCTGTGCCTGGGGGGCCCACCAGCAAAACCCCCTTGGGGATTTTTCCGCCCAGGCGTTGGAATTTTTGGGGGTCTTTTAGGAAATCAACGACTTCCTCTAGCTCTTGCTTGGCTTCATCAATGCCAGCCACATCCTCAAAGGTGATTTTGGTGGTTTTTTCTGTCAGCATTTTGGCGCGGGATTTTCCAAAGCCCATGGCTTTTCCGCTGCTTTGTTGCATCTGGCGCAAAAAAAACAGCCAGATACCAATAAAAATCAACCACGGCAGGGCCCCGATGATCATACCCAGCAGGGATGTTTTCCCCTGTTCCTCTGGCGTGGCACTGACGCGAACTTTGGCATCCTCCAGCCGGTCCATCAATTTGAAATCGCCTGGGTTATAGGTGACGAAGGTGGATTGACCCTGATCGCGACGGGTGGCGGTGATTTGCTGGCCCTGAACGGTGACCTGTTCAATCTGTCCCTGAGAGAGCAGCTGCGTAAATTCGGAATAATCCATCACAGGGGTTTTGGGGGCGCGGGACTCTTGAAAACTGCCAAAAATGGCAAAAACAACCAGCGCAACCACAACCCAAATGGCAATGTTTTTCAAAAGATTTGGCATAAGACTCTTTCCTTGGAAAAGGGATGCAGCACCATAACCATCATGCCCTATAGACCTTAAGTATAAGTATCCGGACCTGAGATTTCAAGGTGCCTGTCACAGCCGTGTAGGAGCAACTTGATAATGTCCTCTTTAGCAAATTAAGAATGTCCGCTTTAGGCTTTTGTTTTGTCATGAAGCGGGGGTTTAGAGATGGTGGGCTTTGGGGTACG
>CANGYM010000067.1 GCA_947458145.1 Alphaproteobacteria bacterium
GAAACCTATATCACCACCGAAGTCGGCCAGCACCAGATGTGGGCCGCCCAACATTATGATTTTAAACACCCCAACCGCTGGATGACCTCGGGCGGGCTGGGCACTATGGGGTATGGACTGCCGGCGGCCATGGGGGTTCAGATTGCCCACCCTGATGCCCATGTCATTGATATTGCGGGCGAGGCATCCATCCTGATGAACATTCAGGAAATGGCGACCTTGGCCCAGTACCGTTTGCCCGTGAAGATTTTCATCATCAACAACCGCTGGATGGGCATGGTGCGCCAGTGGCAGGAACTGCTGCACGGCGGGCGGTATTCCGAAAGCTATTCCGAATCCCTGCCCGATTTTGTCAGGCTGGCAGAGGCCTTCGGCGCCGTGGGCCTACGCGTTGAGGATCCGGCCAAAGTCGATGACACCATCGCCGAAATGCTGGCCGTCAAACGCCCCGTGATTGTGGATGTGTGTGTGGACCCCAAAGAAAACTGTTACCCCATGATCCCCAGCGGCGCGGGTCATAACGAAATGATCCTCGCCAGCGGCGATGAAAACGACACCATATCCGAAGAGGGCAAGGTTTTGGTGTGAGGGTGAGGGGGCAGTGTGCGGGGCCCATGTTTTGATTCCCCCTTGCGCTGGTTCTGAAAAATCCCTACAGTTTCCTTCATTCTGTTTTTTTATCATCAGAGGGTTTCATGCGTTTTCAGCACGTTTTTGCGTTTTTCTTTCTTTTCGTTTTTTCCGTCACATCGTTGGCCATGGCGCAGGCTGACCCCACGCGGGAAGAGCTGCTGGGGCCCCGTCCCAACGACATCGTCATGGGAAAGGCTGATGCCCCCGTGACCATCATCGAATATGCCTCTTTATCCTGCAGCCACTGCGCGGATTTTTATAAAAATACGGTCTCTGCCCTGAAGGAGAAGGAAATCAAAGAGGGCACCGTGCGTCTGGTGTTTCGTCATTTTGCGGGGGATCCCTTTTCCCTGAACGGCGCCCTGTTGTCCCTGTGTATGCCGCAGGCCTCGCAGGATGCTTACATTTCCACCCTATTGGCCAACCAGCAAACCTGGTTAAATGCGCGGGGGGATCTGGAGTCCCTGAAAACCATCACCCTGCAGGCAGGTCTGTCTGCTGATGCCATCAGCGCCTGTTGGGCCGACAAAGCCCAAAAGGATGCCCTGCTGCAAACCCGTCTGGACGCCGAGAAGGTCTTGGGCGTTGAAGCCACCCCCACCCTGTTCCTGAATGGGGAAAAAATAGAGGGTGGAGCCGTTTCCATAGAAGCCCTGCGGGAAAAAATCGCCAAGATTCAGGGCAAACAATAGCGTTTTTCATGGAGGAAACGTGGGACGATATCCGAAAAACCACGCGGCCGTTGGGATCCCCCCCATCGCGCCGCGGTGGTTTGGATAAGGCCTTTTTCCCCACCGATGCCGCCCCCCGTTTTCTATCGCTGCGCCGGTTGCAGCGGGGGGACTATGAACCTCAGGCCACCATTGATTTGCATGGGTTAACCCTGATTCAGGCCCATGACCGTCTGATGCACGTTGTCCGCCGTGCCATGGACCAGAAACAACGCCTGCTGTTGGTGATTACCGGAAAGGGCAACAACAGCCAGCCCCACGCCCGAACGTTGAAACAGGCCTTTGAAGAGTGGATGAGCTCACCACCCTTTTGCCCCTTGGTGGCCCATGTTTGCCCCGCGGCCAAACGGCATGGGGATACGGGGGCGTATTATATTTTGCTGAAAAAACATTAGGGGGGCGCATCATGCCAGATCGGATCACGGCGCTGCGTGCCGAAATTGAAAAGCATAATCGCCTGTATTACCAAAACGACGCCCCCATGATTTCCGATGCGGATTATGATGCCTTGGTGCGGGAGCTTCTGGCCTTAGAGGGCGGGGAGGATACCCTCAGCATCGGGGCCCCAGCCCTGGAAACCTTTGATAAAATCCCCCACGACACGCCCATGATGTCGCTGGATAACGCCATGAATGCGGATGAGGGCGAGGCATTTTTCGCCCGTGCCTGCCGGTTTTTGGACCTGCCGGAGGACACGCCCTTGCCCTGCTGGGTCGAACCCAAAATTGACGGCCTCTCCCTGAATTTGATTTACGAGCACGGCCATCTGATCAGCGCCGCCACCCGCGGCGATGGGCGCGTGGGGGAGGTTGTCACGGCCAACGCCAAAACCCTATCCGATATCCCCCAAACTCTGAACAATGCCCCCCAGCGTCTGGAAATCAGGGGGGAGGTTTATGTATCGCTGAGCGATTTTGAAACCCTGAACGCGCAGCAACAGGCGGCAAAACGGCCCCCCTTTGCCAATCCGCGCAATGCGGCGGCGGGGTCCCTGCGCCAGTTGGATCCGGCGGTAACGGCCAGCCGTCCGCTGCGGTTTTTTGCCTATCATGCCGCCCCCTTGCCCCAGATCACCCATCAGCACCAAATGGTGGACTGGTTGCAGCAGCAGGGTTTTGTTACGCCGCCGCACAGCCGCCTTTGTCCCGATTTGGCCTGTCTGCGGGATACCTTTGCCCATATTCAGGGTTTGCGGCCGGATTTGCCCTTTGATATTGATGGGGTGGTGTATAAAATGGATGATTTACGGCTGCAAAAACGCTTGGGGTTTGTGGCGCGGGCCCCGCGCTGGGCCTTGGCGCATAAATTTCCAGCGGAGCAAGCCATCTCGGTCATCGAGGACATTGTGATTCAGGTTGGCCGCACGGGGGCTCTGACCCCCGTGGCCCACCTGCGCCCCACCAATGTGGGGGGCGTGATGGTGCGGCGGGCCACGCTGCACAACGAAGATGAAATCACCCGCAAAGACATCCGCATCGGCGATCACGTCCTGATTCAGCGGGCGGGGGATGTGATTCCGCAGGTGGTGGCGGTGGTGCTCAGCCAGCGGCAGGCCGACGCTGCCCCCTTTGCCTTTCCCCACCATTGTCCCGTGTGCGGGGCCGAGGCCATTCGCCACGGCAACGACATCCAGCGCCGCTGCATCGCGCGGGCCACCTGTCCCGCCCAACAGTTCGAGGTCATCCGCCACGCCGTATCCCGCCGCGCCCTGAATCTGGACGGCATCGGGACCAAGCAATTAGAGATGTTTTTTGACGAAGGCCTGATTGCCAACATTGCCGATCTGTTCGATCTGCAGGACAAAGCCCCCGCCCTGCTGACGGGGCGCGAGGGGTGGAAAACCAAAGCCATCCAGAATTTCATCACCACCCTAAGCACTGGACGCCAGACCACATTGCCCCGTTTTTTGTTTGCCCTTGGCATTCCCCATCTGGGGGAAACGGCGGCGGAGACCTTGGCGGGGCACTTTGGCACGGTGGAATCCTTTTTGGCCTGCCTAAGCACCCTGCGGCAGGGGGGGGCGGACCCTGCGCTGGAAACGTTGGACGGGATTGGCCCCAAATTGGTGGCCTCCCTAACAGAATACGCCCAGCACGATGCCCCGTGGGTGTTGGTGCAGCGACTAAGCCAGCAGCTGCGCATTGCCCCCGTCACCCCAACCGTATCCTTGCCCTATAGCGGCAAAACCATTGTGTTTACAGGCACACTCAACCAAATGTCACGGGAAGAGGCCAAGGAACGGGCCAAAGCCTTGGGCTTTCGCGTGGCCTCGGACGTGTCCCGCACCACCGATGTGGTGGTTCTGGGCGAAAACGCCGGCAGCAAACGCCAAAAAGCCGAGGCCCTAGGGGTCACGATTTGGGATGAGGGGCGGTTTTTATCCCAAGGGGGTGGGTAGGGGGTGATTTTTTTCTTTCAAACACGAAAAAAATGTGACAAATGGCACGGCACGGCACGGCACGGCACGGCACGGCACGGCACGGCATAGTGGTGGGGCCACAAACTCAGTCCGCAAGGACTTTCAACACCCATGGGAGACACCACAACCACCCTCACCCTCGATGATCTGATTCCAACCATCAGGTCATTGCCCTCTGGAAATTTCGGAATAGCCATTATTGTAAAAAGACCCTCTCAGGTGGATCAGGTTACACAATGGCTCGTGAGTACGGAGGAGAATCTCCACGAACTTCTGAATGATGTTCGGGGATTATACCCTGAACACTCGAACTCAGAGGTTACGATTGCGACTAATGTCGTGTCGGTCATTTCAGATGGAATACCGGTGTCTGTTACAGGGCACATCACCGTCACCCTCAGGTGACAAACAGGGGGCCAACCGGCCCCCTTCCCCATTGCCTGCCCCCCGCTGGCTGGTGTAGAGTGTTTGTCACCAAAACAAAGAGCCCCCCTGCATGGCCGCCTATCTTTTGAAACGTTTTGTGCTCATGATTCCCACGTTGCTGGGGATTATGGTTTTGAATTTTGTGTTGATTCAGGCCGCCCCTGGGGGGCCGGTGGATCAGATGCTGCATCGGCATCAGGGGATGGATGCCACGGCGCGGTTGACCGGACAGGGCTTTGCCGAAGGGGGCGGGAATCCCACCCAAGCCCTGCGCTATGACCAAGAGTTGCGGGATGAACTGAATAAACAATTTGGCTTTGACCAACCCCTTTCCACCCGTTTTTTTCGGATGATGGGGCAGTTTTTGACCTTTGATTTTGGCACCAGTTATTTTTCGGATCGTCCGGTGTGGGATTTGATTGTGGAAAAACTGCCCGTTTCCCTGTCTCTGGGGTTGTGGGGAACGTTGATTATGTACGGGTTTTCCATTCCGCTGGGGATTTATAAGGCCCGCCACGCCCACAGCACGGGGGACATCATCAGCAGTATGGTTTTGGTGGCGGCGTACGCCCTGCCGTCGTTTTTGGTGGCGGTGTTTTTGATTGTGGTGTTTTCCGGTGGGCAGTTTTTCAGTTGGTTTCCCCTGCGGGGCTTGGCGTCCGAGGGGGCAGGGGACTGGCCGTTTTGGGAACGGGCGCTGGATTATCTGTGGCATATGGTGCTGCCCATGATTGCCCTGTCTTTGGCCAGTTTTGCCAGTTTGACGTTGCTGACCCGCAATTGTTTTTTGGATTATCTGCGCAAGCCCTTTGTGTTGACCGCGCGGGCCAAGGGCGCCAGCGAGGGGCGAATTTTGTGGCGTCACGTGTTTCGCAACGCCATGTTGCTGGTGATTGCGGGCTTTCCCGCCACGGTGATTCATATGCTGTTTACGGGGGCGTTGTTGATTGAAATTTTGTTTTCGCTGGATGGCTTGGGCCTGCTGGGGTACGAAGCCGCCCTGAACCGCGATTATCCCGTGGTGTTTGCCACGTTGTTTTTGTTTAGTTTGCTGGGATTGCTGCTGAATATCCTGAATGATCTGATGTACGTTCTGGTGGACCCACGGATTGATTTTGAGACCTCCACCCCATGACCGCATCCCCCCCCAAAACCCTTTTTTCCCTTTATTACGGGGCCTTTCGCCGGAATCGTCTGGCGTTGTGGTCGGGGCGGTTGTTGTGTGTGTTGATCCTGCTTTCCTTGGGCGCGAATATAATTGCCAATGACAAACCGCTGGTGATGCAACATCAGGGCCGCATCCTATTTCCCATGATTGTGTCCTACACCGAAAAGGATTTGGGGGGCACTTTTGAAACGCCCGCGGATTTTCATGATCCCTTTGTGCAGGGGTTGATTCATAACAGCGGCGGGTGGATGGTGTGGCCGCTGGTTCCCTTTTCCTATGATACGTTGGATATGGACCTGAGGGAACCCGTCCCCGCACCCCCCAGCGCCCGTCACCTGCTGGGCACCGATGATCAGGGGCGGGATGTGTTGGCGCGACTGTTGTACGGGATGCAAATGGCGCTGGTTTTTGCCCTGACCCTAACGGCCATCAGCAGTGTGGTGGGCATTGTTCTGGGGGGGATTCAGGGATACTTTGGCGGCGCGGTGGATATGGTGTTGCAGCGGATGATTGAAATTTGGTCCAGTTTGCCGATTTTGTATATTTTGATCATTCTGTCGGGGCTGGTGGTGCCGTCCTTTGGGTGGATTTTGTTGATTATGCTGTTGTTTAAATGGATGGCGCTGGTGGCGGTGGTGCGGGCAGAGTGTCTGAAGGTCCGCAAGCAACCCTATATCGTGGCCGCCGTGACGCAGGGCCATGCGCCGATGAAAATTTTATTTTCCCACGTTTTGCCCAATGCCTTGGTGGCGGCCTTTACGTTTTTGCC
>CANGYM010000068.1 GCA_947458145.1 Alphaproteobacteria bacterium
GCCGCCAAGGTCAACGGGGTGATGAACTGCTGCGCCCCCGCCGTCATGACCACCTGCACATGGTGGCCCTGTTTCTGGCACAGGCGCAGGATCTCGCAGGATTTATAGGCCGCAATGCTGCCGGTGATGATCAATACAATGCGCATAATCCCCCCTTAATGGATAAACAACGCCACAAACACCGGAATATACACCAAACCAATGAACATACTGAAAAACACGGTGGTGGCGGCTTTTTCCGGATGAATGCGGTAATGGGCGGCAAAGGCCACCGTGTTGCCCGCCAGCGGCATGATGCTGATCATCATCACCACGCGCCGCGCCGTATCATCCAACAGGCCCATGGTCTGCTGATCCAGCGCCACAATCCCAAAGGCCAGCGCGGGCCACAACAGGAACTTCTGCCCCCACAGCAGGGCCGCAAAACGACCACCGCCCAGGGTTAAGGACTTCACCCCCGACAGGCCCAGCCCCACAATCATAATCCCCAGCACCACATAGGCCCCCCGAAAATACCCCCACAAATCCACCAGATTCTGGGACAACCCCACCCCAGAGGCATTCAGCGCCAACCCCGCCGCCGTGGCATACAAAACCGGCATTTGGGCGATTTTTTTTAAACTCTCGCGGGGGGAAAAATGACCCCGCGCCAAAAAATACAACCCCAGAGTGTATTCGCACAGCGCCACACCCAGCGCGGCGAAAATGTAAACGCTGATATCCTCCGGATACAACGCGGCAAACACCGGCACCCCCAAATAGCCTGAGTTGGCCGTGGAGGACGCCTGACCAATCAAATTGCGGTGCCGGTCCTGATACACCAACCCGCTGAGGTGATACATGGTTGTGCCCGTAATGGCCGCCATCCCATAACACACAAAGGGCAGTAGGATATAGGCCGGCCGCAGCTCCATCGTGGCCGCCGCCCCAAAAAACACGGCGGGAACAATGATTTGAATCAAAATCTTACTTAAACTCCGCCGCCCCACCCGCAACACCCGCCCCGCCACAAACCCCAGCGCGATCAAGGCATAAAGGGGCACAATTTTGCCCAGCAACAGAAAAAAAAGATCCATAACGGAAAAAAACCGCGGCGTTCTGCGAATCAACGTGACCCTGAGTATAGGGATGTTGGGCGGGGAAAGCTAGGGGGGAGTTGGGGGGTTAAATCTCATACGAATCTGGGGGCGGGGCCTTGGACGGCATGGCGTGTTTCAGGCGTTCCATGTCTTTCATCAGTTTGATCATCATGTCCTCCATCGGGTTATTGAAATCGGACCCGGGCAGGCCGTAAGAAAAACCCTGATCCCCATCACCCCGCGTTTTGATAATCCGCGCGGGAATGCCCGTCACTGTGGCATGATCCGGCACATCGGACGTCACCACCGAATTGGACCCCACCCGCGCAAAGGCCCCCATGGTGATGTTCCCCAAAACCTGCGCCCCCGCCCCGATCATGACGCCGTTTTGCAAGGTGGGGTGGCGTTTTTGGCCCTTGCCCCCCTGTTTATTCCCCCCCAGCGTCACCCCATGATAAATCGTCACATCATCCCCAATGACCGAGGTTTCCCCAATCACCACCCCCGTGCCATGATCAATAAACAAATTGTTCCCGATTTTGGCCCCTGGGTGAATTTCAATACCCGTTAACATACGAGCGATGTTGGAAAAAATGCGGGCCAGCAGGCGACATTTCCGACGCCACAGCCAGTGATTCACGCGGTGAAACATAACGGCATGAAACCCGTTATAGGCCAGCAGGACCTCCCAAAATCCCGGGGCCACGGGGTCACGTTGTTGGATGGATTTAATCAATTTACGCATAACACTTAAGAAAACACCATAAACATTTGGAATTCAACCTTGGTTTCACAGTTCCGTAACATCGTCATAAAGCTCGCTCAGCCTATTGTTTCTAAATCGAAATTTAGTTCCATGATTGTGTCCTGTGCGGGCATCGAAATCCACTAAGATATCTGCACTTTCAATAGCGTTGATTAAGCGGGGTTTGCTGAAATTTTTCAGCATCAGGATTTTTGTATAATGGAAATGCTCAATCCCATTTATTTTTTTGTGCATAGCCCCCACAAAAAAGCAATTATGCAATTTGGTAGCGGCTTTGTGATAAAAATCATCGAATCCCCAGTAAGGTTGAGGATTGATTTCCCCAAGGCCAATAGCATGGTCAACCTGTTGCAGCCACGCCTGATGTTTCGGCGATACAGTCAAGGCATCAAAGGATATTAAAATTTTTTCCTGTTCTGTATCCACAACAACTTTAAATCCCCTATCACTTCGGGTTTTTGTAGAGATGGTTTGACGAAAACTTTTTTCTGTCACGGGGTACTTTTTACCAGCCTCTTGATGATCCCAGCCATAATACGGCAAAAAAAGATTAGAAACAAATTTCAACGCTGTGGGGCTGGGTTCCAGATGAAACAACGTTGTCAGGGATGAGGTTTGCAACCGTTGACATTTCAATTCCCACTCAGCCGCATTGGGCAAGGGAAGATTGTTTTCCTGAATTCCCAACAAATCTTCCAACGTATTCCCTATACTTCCTGCGTTGCCTGGGCGTGTTCCCTGAATCCATCCGCGATCACGGATATTCCGAAGAGCCGTGATGAGGGTGTCTTTGGTATAAATCTCTGGGGTTGTCATGGCGATTTTTTAACAGCCTTTTCAAAAGGATAAAAGAGGGAAGTCGTGGTTGTGTCGTTGTTGACCCGATTCTATGGGACCTTTCCAAACATTTTCAATCTCTTGAATCCTTTTTTCAGCCATGGCGGCGTAGGCCTCAGAAAGTTCTATACCAACGTAGGTTCGTCCTTGTTTCAGGGCCGCAATGGCCGTTGTGCCAGATCCCATAAAGGGATCCAAAATAACCTGCGCTGTGGTGGATTGAATCATTCTTTCGATTAACGCCACAGGGAAAGGAGCCGGATGAGGATTGTTCATTTCTTGGGGGAATTCCCAAACATCCCCAACAGCGTTGGCTTTGGGGGCCAGTTTAAAGTCTTTTTTGGCAATCAAATAAATAACCTCATAGGTGGGTAAAAAATACCCGGGGTTAAAATTGATCCCACCGGCGCGGCGCCAAATGATGATTTGACGGACGGGAAAACCATTCACAATATCCTGTCGATCTTGTAACATCCCCCCTTGGACACGCCATTTGTGATTATAAAAAATAGCTCCATGATCAGGAATGACCCGCATCATTTCCCGCAAACAATCCCGCTGCCAAGAGACATACGCTTCATGGGGCATAGCATCCTTGTGATCCGCATACCCGTTAATCAAAGACGCGTTGGACCATTTTCCGCCCCGACCGTCCTTCATGCCATTGCCCGTTGAATTTTTTAAATTATAGGGGGGTGAAGTCACCACAAGATCCACGGATCCATCGGGAATAGATTTTATGGTCTGCAGGATATCCCCCACGAGGATCTTGTTCCTGAAATCAAGAGGAAGGCTTTGATCGCTAAGATTCATAAATCCAACAAAGGTTAAAACGTCCAAAACACCGTCAGGAATCCCCCCCCAGAATATCACACTGTCGCGTGGGGCTTCAAGGGTGTGGCGTGATGGGGGATGGCGTTCATCGTTCCCCCAAAACTCTGGCGGGGTCCACGGGGGTGCCGGCGACGGTCATGCCCCAATGCAGGTGGGGGCCGCTGACGCGGCCTGTTGCGCCGATGGTGCCCAGCGGGCTGCCGGCCTGCAGGGTCTCGCCCGCTTTAACGCTGATGTCATTCATGTGGATAAACACCGAATACACCCCTGCGCCGTGATCCATCATGACGGTTTTGCCCGTTAAAAACATATCGGGGTCTACCAGGGCCACCACACCCGCCGCAGGGGCCACCACAGGGGTGCCCACGGGACCGGCGATGTCCAAGCCATAATGGGGGGCTTTGGGGATGCCGTTGAGGATGCGCTGGCTGCCAAAAATGCCACTGATGGGGCCTGCGGCGGGCTTGGCAAAGCCATCGGCGGCCAGAAAATCGTTGGTGATGGGGGCGGTGCGGGTGGCTTTGATTTTGGCCTGATCGGCCTTGATGCGGGCCTGTTGCTGGGGGTTGGGGGTGACAAATTTTTTGGGCAGGCCCGCAATGGTCTGAATGGACCAAGATCGCGGGGTGACGCGCAGCGTTTGGGCGATGGTTTTGGTGTTTAGAGTGACGGTTAACCGCAAAGGCCCCTGTTCATCCCGCGCCACACCAAACAGAATGCGCCCATCCTGCCCAACGTGCAGGGGGGTGTCGTTCAGGGTCACTTTGGCCGTGGGCGGTGTCACAAAGCCCGTGATCATATCGCCCTGCGTCACCGTTTGGGGCACATCAAGGGACAGGGCGTGGGCCGCCCCGCTGATCATCATCAGCAGCGCGAACACGCCACACACCATCGGCAAAATGAATCGTGGCAGAATCAAGGGACTGGGCATCATAAACAGAATGAATCCATTGGTTTTGGGGGGACTGTACCGCAGCGTAGCCCCGACGTAAAATGCTTTGATGGCTGCAGGCCTCTAGCAGGTGGGTCAGGTCCGAAAGACGCTGGGTTTGGCGTTTGAAAAACGTGTCCATGATCCGGTGCAAGTGGACCTCGCGGTGGTCCAGATTTTGACGGATCAGGGCCAAACGCCCCTGCTGGGCCATCAGAACAAAGCCCAAGCGGTCCACCCGCTGGGTGGCGGCATCCAAAAAACGGCGCAGGATCAGAAACAGGTGCTTTTGCGTGTGCTCCAGCCCGCGCAGCAGGTCATCCCGCACGGGGGTGATGATCTCCGCTGCCGCCGTGGGGGTGGGGGCCCGCACATCGGCGGCAAAATCACACAGGGTGGTGTCCGTTTCATGCCCCACGGCGGAGACAATGGGCATGGGCATGGCGGCCACGGCGCGGACCACGGCTTCATCGGAAAAGGCGAGCAAATCCTCGAAACTCCCCCCCCCTCTGGCCAGAATCACCACATCGGGGCGTTTTTCGGGGTCCAAGCGGGCTAAGGTCTGCAGGGCGGCCACGATTTGGCGGGGGGCGTCCTCCCCCTGCACCAGTGTGGGACATAACAGAACATGCAGGGGAAACCGCTCGGTCAAGCGATGCACAATATCATGAAACACGGCCCCATCGGGGGAGGTCACAATCCCCACCCGCGTGGGAAATGCCGGTAAAGGCCGCTTGCGGGCGGCATCAAACAGGCCCTCGGCCAGCAATTTTTGCCGGCGAGCCTCCAGCATGGCCATCAGATCCCCCTGCCCTGCCAAGGTCAAACGCATCAGCACCAACTGATACCGCGACCGCGCTCCGTAACTGGTCAGGCGGCCACTGGCGATGATCTCGGCCCCTTCGGTAAAGGTTAATTTATCGGCGGTGTTTTTCCAGCAGACGACCTCCAGAACGCTTTGGCTGTCTTTTAGGGAAAAATAAACATGCCCCGAACGCGCCCGCAGGAATCCACTGATTTCGCCCCGCACGTGGATGAAGGGAAAGCTGCCCTCTAGCACGTCCTGAATGGCGGTGGAGAGCTGGGACACGGTAAAAACCTCGTGATCCGGGGGCGGTGGGGATGGTGAAGAGAGGGTCATGGGGCTTGCCTGCGTTTCCTTTGCTTTAGCACCCCTGCTGCATCCACTGAAGGATGGGCTGCCAGACGTCCTGCGGGGCGTGTTTCCCGATAATCATGCCAATGTGGCCGGTATCCGGTTGCAAAACATCGGCATGGGGCAGTGCCGTTGTCACCGCCCGCGCCGATGCCGGCGGCACCACCGTATCCCGCAGCGGCGAAACAATCAAGGCACGCTGGCGCACGCGGGAAAAACAAAGGCTCTGCCCCGCCCAAACCAAAGCATTGCGGTGAAACACATTGTGTTCATAGCATTCTGAAAACGCCCACAATGCCACATCCGGCGTTAGGGGTTGGCCATGTTGAATCCAATCTTCCAGGGCCAAAAATTTTTCCGTATCTTCGGTGGCTTTGGTATAGCGGGGGATGTGGGAAAAGGGGTCTTTGAGCAAAAATAATCCCTGCAGCAACCCCGAAGGCAAACAGCGTTTTTGGTGTTTCAGGGCCAAACAGCCAGCCCTGAGCGCGGGGATCATAGCCCGCTCTTCGGGGGAGGCC
>CANGYM010000069.1 GCA_947458145.1 Alphaproteobacteria bacterium
CTTACCCCCCTGACTGGCGACGCCGGCGGGTTTGTTCAGGGCGATCAGGCCCTCGTCTTCATAAAGGATCATGCCCTCCAAAGCCGCCCGTTCGGCCCGAGACAGGGACAACAGGGGTGCTTTCTCGGGCGCAGGGCGCTCTGCCCCGTCTTCCCCCTGATAAACACGCAGCACATCCCCCACAACCAAACGATAATCGGCGGTGGTTTTGCGTTCATTGCAGCGAATATCTTTTAATCGCAGCGCCCGCTGAACCTTCCCTTGGGGCCAAGACAGGCGATCCCGCAGAAACCCATCCAAGCGGCGCCCCCCATCATCGGGGGAAATTTTGATATACGTTATCATAAACGACCCAACCTCATCCCCATCCAAAACGCCAGCATCCCAAATCCCATCATTGCCATAACAAATCCCATAACCTCAACCATCGATCGGCTTTGCGCCATAAAAAAAATATCCGCCGTAAAGGCTGAAAATGTCGTAAAGCTCCCCAAAAAACCCACCGTCAAAAAAAAGTGAACAGGTGTTTTTGTGGCAAACAACGCCGTACAAAACCCCATGGCCGCACACCCCAGCGTGTTCACAGCCAAGGTCGCCAAGGCAGGATAGCCCGCCGGCACATACAAACGCATTCCATGATAAACGGCATACCGGGCCAAGGCACCGAAGACACCCCCCAAAGCCACCGCGATTATATGGGACCAAGACACTTAGTTTAAACCCTGATTAAAGGTTTGATGATAGCATAAACGTTGGGGTTATTCACTATGAATCATTTTGACGATACTTTGCTGGCCATGATGGCCGAGGCCACGTACTATCACGAATCGGGCAAATGGCCAGAGGCCATGGCGCTTTACAGGCAGATTTTGGATGTAAATCCCAGAAATCCCATCATCCTGCATGCGTTGGGATTGCTGCATCTGGAATTTGAAAACGATGATGAAGCCCTGCAAAACATTGATGAGGCCATTGCCCTTGATCCCAAAAGCGCCCTTTTTTACCGAAGTTACGGCAATGTTCTTTTGAAAAAAAAGCGCTTTGACGAAGCCATCGGGGCCTATCAGATCAGCCTTTATCTGGATCCCAAAAACACCGATACCTTGGAAAATCTGGCTAAGCTTTATCAGGAAAAAGACGATATGCTCAGCGCCATTGCCCATTACAAGGAAATGGCCACCTATCCCCACCTTGCCAGTAAGGCCCATTTCTGTTTGGCGGAATGTTTTTATAAAATGGGCTTTTTTGACGATGCCCTGAATCACTACGCCGAAGTTTATGCCGCCATGCCCTTTAGTTTGCATGTCACCCTGCGGTATACAGAGCTGCTGCTGCAAACTCGGGCCTTTGATGATTGTCTTTCTGTGGCAAAGCATGGTCTGGCCTATTATCCCAGGTCCCACGTGTTGCATCATCACAAGGCCAAAGCCCTGTTCCTTCAGGGAGATTATGAATCTTCGTTGCAGGCCATGGAACAGGCCATTCACCTATGTGACCAAGATCGCGCCCTTTATTACGACTACGCCCAGTGCCTGCAATCTTTGGGGGATCATGCCAGCGCGGAAAAGGCCATGAAGGCGTTTCGGGCGGGGGGGAAACGGGGTTAAAGAGTATCCCTTAAAAGATCAACCACCCGCTTAACATGATCCGGCGGCGTTGGGGGCAACACCCCATGGCCCAGATTCATGATCCAGCGGCGGCCTGAACATGTGTTTTTCAGGGACTGAACCGCATCATCCAATCCCCGCCCCCCCGCACACAACAAAGCCGGATCCAAATTGCCCTGAACAGTGATGGTTTTGGGGAGATTTTCCAAAGCCCAATCCATGGGGGTGCTGGTATCAACGCTAATCCCATCGGGCTGAACGGTACGCGCAAAATCCATCAGTTTCACCCCGCTGCCCCGCGGGAAACAGACAATGGGGACAGCGGGATGACGGGCACGCAGGGCCGTGACGATCCTTTGGTGGGGCAAAATCACCCAATCTTTGTATAGGGGGGCCGGAACCATCCCCGCCCAGCTGTCAAACAACTGCACCGCATCGGCGCCCGCCTGAATTTGGGCAGAGAGGTGGGCGAGGATGCTGTCCTCCAGCAGATGTCTAAGAAAGGCGGCCTCATCAGGGCGCGTATAGATAAAATGCAACGCCCGATCAAAGGTTTTGCTGCCCTGCCCCTCGATCATATAGGCCAGCAGAGTAAACGGCGATCCGGCAAAGCCAATCAGGGCTTTTTCAGGGGGCAAAGCTGCCCGCACCGCCTTAATGGCTGCATAAACAGGGGCCAGATGATGGGGCCGAAACGAAAGTGCGGCAAAATCCGTTACAGGATCCAAACGGGGCCCATGACCCACATCAAAGAAAACCTTTTGCCCCAGCGCATCGGGAATCACCAAAATATCGGAAAAAATAATGGCCGCATCCAAATCAAAACGGCGCAGCGGCTGCAACGTGGCCTCTGCCGCGCGGGGGGCATCGTAACAAAAGGACAGAAAATCTTTGGTTTCTGCCCGCAAGGCCCGATATTCCGGCAAATACCGCCCTGCTTGGCGCATCAGCCAAACGGGAATACGGGGGGCGGGCTGACCCCGCAAAACAGATAAAAACGCAGACATGGCTCTCTTTACCACCCGTGATCCCAAAAAGGGAGTTGTTTTTTTGCAACACAGGAACACGAAACGCACCCGATTTTTTCGGGTTCTGTTTGAAATTTTCCGAAAGCTGGGGCATATGGTTGAGACAACCAAAAACTCTCATTCGGAGATCAACTATGAAAAAGACCCTTTTACTAACCACTGCGCTTGTGGGTAGCATGGCTCTGGCTCAGGCCGCCATGGCTCAAGAAGCCACAGCCACGTCAACATCGACAACAACCACAACCACAGAAACCACCCAGGTTGTTGAAAAATCCCCCATCACCGTGACTTTGGGCGGCAGCGCTCAGTTCACCGCGGGACTCGTCGATGACGGCGACATTACAAAAGCCACAGGCGACAGCACACGTGGCCAAGCTGCGGATACCGATGTTGACGCCATTTTGTACGCTGATGCCAAAACCGATTATGGCCTGACGTACGGTGCGCAAATCCAAATGCTGAAAGATGACAACGACCCTGAAAACGGCGATGACCAACAGTTTGCCTACCTTGGTGGCGACTGGGGTAAAGTCGAAGCCGGTGACGCTGATGGTGCCGCTGACAAGCTGGCCATTTACGCCCCCGACGATTTCGGAACCGGTGGTATCACAGGGAAATACTTCCAGTACCTGAACTCTGGCACCATTTTTGATGGCACCAGCGGATACACATCAATTGCTGCGGGTAACAAGCGTTACAAGGCATTTGACAGTGAAACAGCTTCCAAGCTCAGCTACTACACCCCCCGTATTGCTGGATTCCAAGCGGGTGCCTCTTACGCACCTGATGGAGCCGGACAAGGCAACCGTGATGACCGCGTTGGAACTGACGGTGATCTTGACAGCCTCTACAGCCAAGCCACCAACAAAGCGTTTGAAAACTACGTTGAAGTGGGTGCCAACTACGAAACTGATTTTGACGATGTTGCCTTAGCTGTCGGTGGTTCCTATGTGTACGCTGGATCCAAAGGCGACTTTAACAACACCAAAGTCGAAAACTTGGATGCTTACCAAATCGGTGCCAATGTGGGCTTCATGGGCTTCACCCTTGGTGGTGGATACGTCTGGCAAGGTGAGGCTGGAATCACCGAGTCTACCGCAAACAAGCAAGACTCAACCGGTTACAACTTTGGTCTGCAGTACGAAACCGGTCCATTCATCGTGGGTGCCAATGCTTTGTTTGCTGAAAACCAAGGTTACAGCAACAAAGACAACCAGTTGGATGTTTACAGCGTCGGTGCGACCTACGTCGTTGCCCCTGGTCTGAGCACCTTTGTTGAAGGAACGTTTGTTCCCACCAACGAAGGGTCTTACCTTGACAGCAACACCAATGCTGCTGCTAACTACGACAGCAACAGCGGTTCCGCCATTATTCTGGGAACCAAAGTTGAGTTCTAGTCTGATCGGTTGATCAAACGAGCCTCTGGGCGGTTGCTTTGAAAAAAGCAACCGCCTTTTTTGTTGTTTCCCATTGTTTTTGCGCACATTGTTTTTGCGCCTTGGCCGGTTTTCTGGTACAAAGGTTTTCCGTTAGATTTTTGAGGAGCCCCATCTCGTGGACCCCGTTCGTCAAGCGTTTTGTGACTTTTTTGTGGCTGCTGACCATACTTTGGTTCCGCCAGCGTCTTTATTGCCCGCGGGGGATGCCACCCTGCTGTTTACCAATGCGGGGATGAATCAGTTTAAGGATGTATTTCTGGGCTTTGAAACCCGCAGCTATACCCGCGCCCTTTCCGTGCAGCCCTGCATGCGCGTGGGGGGAAAACACAATGATTTGGACGAGGTCGGCAAAGACGGCCGCCACCTGACATGGTTTGAAATGCTGGGCAACTGGTCCTTTGGGGATTACGGCAAAGAGGGCGCTATTCGTTTTGCCTGGGATTTTGTCACGAACCACCTGCCCTTAGACACCCAGCGCATTTATGTGTCGGTTTATAAAAACGACGATGAAAGCTATGCGTTGTGGAAAAAAATTGCGAACCTGCCCGATCACCGCATCGTGCGTTTGGGGGATATTGAGGCGGGCGATGAAGAAAATTTCTGGTCCATGGGCCCCGTGGGCCCCTGTGGACGCTGCACCGAGCTGTATTATGATCAGGGCGAAGACCGCTTTGGCCCCGATGTCGTGGGCGGGAAAACCGACCGTTTTCTGGAATTCTGGAATCTGGTCTTTATGGAATATAATCGCGACGAACAGGGAACACTCAATCCCCTGCCCATGACCAGCGTGGATACAGGAATGGGCTTAGAGCGCGTGGTGGCCCTGATCGAGGGCAAAACCAACGTGTTTGAAACCTCCCTCTTTGCCCCCATCTTGGCGGAGATTCATAATGTCACAGGCCATGCCTACACCCCGGAAACGGCGGTGCCGTTTCATGTCATTGCGGATCATTTGCGCTCGCTGACCTTTGCGCTGCGGGATAGCATTGCCTTTGATCGTCAAGGGCGGGGCTATGTCCTGCGCCGTATTTTGCGCCGCGCCGTTTTGTTTGGCCAGAAGTTGGGACAAAAAACCCCCTTCCTGTATCGTCTGGTGGCCGCCACATTAACCAGCCTGCCCGCCTATACCACAGCGCCCAAAATCATAGAGCGCATTACCCGCGAGATCCAAAAGGAAGAAGACAAATTTTTTGAAACATTAGAGCGCGGCCTGCATTATTTCGCCGATATGACCAACGGTTTGACCGATACCCTGATTCCTGGGGCTGCGGCGTTTAAACTGCATGATACTTTCGGTTTTCCCGTAGATTTAACCCAGATTATGGCGGAGGAACGGGGGCTTTCGGTGGATCATGTAGGGTTCGAAGCGGCCCTAGAGGAACAACGCGCCCGCGCCAAAGGGGCCGCCCATTTTTACGATGCTGGCGGCTGGCAAACCGTCACCGAGGGCACCATGGTGGATGCCCCCACGCATGCCCTAAAAACCTTGGATGTACGGGTGTTGTCCGTGCGGGGTGTTGCGGAAGAGGCTATCCCCCCTAGCACAGGGGAAGCCCCCGAGGCCCTGTTTGATGTGATTTTAGACCGAACCCCGTTTTATGCCGAAGGCGGCGGGGAAAAAGCCGATTTTGGAACCCTGTCCCACGGCACCACGGTATTTTCTGTGGATAACGTGCAAAAAACTGATCGCGGGCTTGTGCACCGGATGCGTGTTCTTTCGGGGAATCCTGAAACTCTGTTCACCCCCATGACGTGGCGGGCAGAGGTGGACACCACACGCCGGCGCAACAAAGCGGCCCATCATACGGCCACCCACCTGCTCCATGCCGCCCTGCATAAAATTGTGGGATCAGACGTGACCCAAGCGGGCTCTATGGTGGATGAAGGGTCCCTGCGCTTTGATATTCGTCTGGACCGCCCCTTAACCGCCCAAGAGCGCAAAGATGTGGAAAC
>CANGYM010000070.1 GCA_947458145.1 Alphaproteobacteria bacterium
AATCTGAACCCCCATGGCCGCCGGCAGTCCATACCCCATAGTGCCCAGCCCGCCCGAGGTCATCCAGCGGTTGGGGTGTTTAAAATCATAATGTTGGGCGGCCCACATCTGGTGCTGGCCGACTTCGGTGGTGATATAGGTTTCGTGGTTTTCCGTCAGGGCGCACAGGCGGGAAATGGCATATTGGGGTTTGATCACGCTGCCGTTTTGGGTAAAGGCGAGGGATTTTTTCTCCCGCCACTGGGCAATCTGCATCCACCACGGTTCCAGCGAGAGTTTATAATTCCGCTGGTGCCAGATATCCAGAAAATCCTCCATCACATGGGCCACATCCCCAATGATGGGGCGGTGAACCATGACGTTTTTGTTAATGGAGGAGGCATCAATATCAATATGAATCTTTTTGGACTGCGGGGAAAACGCCGCCACGCGGCCCGTCACCCGATCATCAAAGCGGGATCCGCACGCCAGCATGACGTCACAATCGTGCATGGCCATGTTGGCCTCGTACGTGCCGTGCATCCCCAGCATCCCCAAAAACTGGGGATCCCCCGCAGGATAGGCCCCCAGCCCCATCAGGGTCAGGGTACAGGGCATGCCCGTTTCCCGCACAAAGGTCCGCACCAGATCCGATGCCCGTGGTCCCGAATTGATAATGCCGCCCCCCCCATACATAATGGGGCGCGTGCTGGCGGCCAGCATTTCTGCGGCGGCCTCAATATCCCTGCGGGGGGCCCGCAGAATGGGGTTATAGCTTTTGGGTTTGGCGTTTTGTTTTTCGACATAGGCCGCGGGGGCAAACTGAATGTCCTTGGGCAAGTCCACCAGAACCGGACCCGGGCGGCCATGGGTGGCCACATAGATGGCCTCGTGCATGACGCGGGCAATCTGGTTGGGGTCTTTGACCAAGTAATTGTGTTTGGTACAGGCGCGGGTGATGCCGGTGGTGTCGGCCTCTTGAAAGGCATCGGTGCCAATTAAAAACGTTGGGACCTGTCCCGTGATACACAGAACCGGCACGCTGTCCATCAGGGCATCGGTTAAGCCCGTTACCGCATTTGTGGCCCCCGGGCCCGAGGTGACCAGAACCACGCCCAGCTTTCCGGTGGATCTGGCATAACCCTCTGCCGCGTGGACCGCCGCCTGTTCATGACGCACCAAAATATGACGGATGCGGTCCTGTTTGAACAGGGCATCATAAATGGGCAGAACCGCGCCGCCTGGGTAGCCAAAAATAACCTCTACCCCATGATCGGCCAGAACCTTAAGCACTGTTTCAGCGCCATTGGCGTTGGGAAAAAAAGAGGGATCAAAAGACGTATCAAGCATAACCAGCCAAACGTTTGTTTAAAAAGGGCACAAGGGGAACCATTGTATCACAAGGAAAAGCGGGGTGCAAAAACATTGACACAAAAAAAACACGGCACCAAACGTCAGGGATGGGGGAGAACCCCTACGCCGCCCCCTCCAGCAGGGGGGTGATGGTTTCATCCACCTCTTTCAGGGTGATGTCTTTTTGATCTTGGGCGCTCAGCGCGAGGGCCTGAAACTGCCGTGCCTTGGGCAGCAGGCGGGTTTGAAAGCTGGCCACGGCCTGATTGTAACTTTTGTTGGATCGCTGCATGTGGGTGCCCACGTCCTGCAGGTGGCCGGCAAAGGTTTGCAGACGGCCATACAAGTCCCGCGCCATATCGGCCGCTTTTTCCACGTGATCGGCCAAATGGTGCTGTTTCCAGCTGTGGGCAATGGCCATCAGGGTGGCCATCAGGGTGCTGGGGGTGGCCAGAATGATGCGTTGTTCCCATGTTTTTGACAGCAGGTCTGGGGCTTGCTCGATGGCGGCCACAAAGGCACTTTCCAGCGGCATGAACAAAATCACGAACTCGGGGGCTTTGTTTTGGTATTGCTGCCAGTATGCCTTTTGCGTCAAAGCCCGCACGTGGGTCATCACGTGGCGCACGTGACGGTCCAGCGCGATTTGGCGGGATTCTTGGTCTTTGGCGTAGACAACTTCGTAATAGGCATCAAAGGGCACCTTAGCATCCAAAATAACATACCGCCCGCCGGGTAAGTGCATCACCACATCGGGGCGTTGCAGTTTTTGATCGGCATCCCGCTGGGCCTCTTGCTCCACAAAGTCACAGTGCATCATCATGCCGGCCTGTTCCAGAACGCGGCGCAGGGTCATTTCGCCCCACCGGCCCCGAACTTGGGGTTTGCGCAGGGCCTCAACCAATTTCTGGGTTTCCCCCGTGACGGTGTTTTGCAGGTCCATCAGGGATTTGATTTCGGTTTTCAGACTGCTATAGGCCGATGTGTGTTTGTCATTTAAATCCAGATGTTGTTTTTGGATGGCATCCATGCAGGATTTCATGGGCTCTAGCAGGGTTTCAATGGCCTTTTGCCGGTTCAGCAGGGTGTGCTGGGCCTCTTGCTGGGTTTTGTTCAGCTGCTCTTTGGCCAGCAGCAGGAAATTTTCGTTGTTTTGTTTCAGGGCCTCTTGGGCCAGACTTTGGAAATGGACCTGTTGGTTTTTTTGTTCCCGCTCTAAAAAGGCAATCTGCTGCGCGTGCAGCTGTTTTTCCTGATCCAGCGTCATCTGCAGCTGTTTGGCCTCGGCCTCCGCTGTTTGTTTAAAGGTTGCATACTCCAAACCCACCGCCAACAGGCGGCGCCACCAAGCAAACGACACACCCGCCACAATCACAAGCAACACCAGCAAAAATACAGCAAAAACAATGGGCGGGACAGAAGCAAAGGGTTCAGGCATGGGGGGTTAGGCTCCGGTGGCCTCGAGCATCCACGCAAAGGCATTATGCTGTTCCAGCAGGCCGTCCAAAAACGTCACGGTGATGATTTTCCCCTCGGCCTCCGCCAACTGGCGGGCTTCGGTGGCCAAGGTGATAATGCGCCGATGATCAATGGCCAGCGACAGGACCATATCGCGGGCTTTGGCGTGTTCATCGCCGTCCTGAATCACGGATTCCTTTTGAAACACCGACAAACCGGCGGGGACTTTGGCCCCTAGGGACCGAATGGCCTCGGCCACGCCATCCACCAGGGGCAAAAGGGCCGTGTAATGCGTTTCAAACAGGGCGTGCAAAGCCGGAAACTCCGGCCCCGTCACGTTCCAATGGTACGTTTGGGTTTTCAAAAACAGGGCATATTCACTGGACAGCAGCGTGTGCAAACGGTGGGTGAGGGACATTTGGGGCCTCTTTAAAATTCGGGGTCAACGCAATACATTGTTTCTTCACTGTACCCCTTTTGCCGTAAGGCCTCAACGGAAAAATCTGCTTTATTGACAATTGCGAGCCTCTGCAGGAGGCGTGGCAATCCAGTCTTTCTAACGGCGGCATTTCTGGATTGCTTCGCTGCGCTCGCAATGACAAAGGTTCAGTGTAAGTTTTGTGACATTTGTCACATTTCATTTAGTTAAAAAATCGTTTAAATCCCTTGACATGGCGGGCCCAGTGGGATAGGGTGAGAGTATGGCCCCAAAAGGGGGTTGGAGATGGAGGGGTTTATGGTTGCGAGTGAAAGACCGAAAAGTGTAGTGGATGCACTAGAGGTTCTAGGAACGACCAGATCAACTTGGAATCGGCTTCGTGGTACTTTTGCCCTTACTGACACCCGTATTCAAAATGCTCAATCAATACTGAATGATGAAACTTTCGATAGTGCCCTTTGGCAAACCGTTTTAGACGGCTATGATGTTAACACTTCAGATGATGCTATTGGTAGTCTTTACGACAGGCAGCAGGGTTTATGCGAAGCCGCAGAAAACTATGAAAAATTAAATGCTTTTCTTAATCAGTATAAAAAAAAAGCAGCTTCTCTTTCTCCGGATGCTCGAAATGAGCTTGAAAAAGATGTAGGCATTACCTTTGATCAAGATGGTGGTGTTAATTTAGAGACCGTTTTAAAGTTTTTAAAAGATGGTAATAGCCTAGACACAAATCGTTTTAATGAGTTCAGCGAAGCCTACGCTACAGAACACGGGGGCTCTTTTGATACCAGAAAAGCAAACATACAGCGTCAACTTTTTGGAAAATACTGGGCAAACATTGAAAAGACTTTTGCCCCCTTTGGTGCTTTGATAAACAGCCAAAGCTACGTTAACAACGTTGTACAGCAGGGTGGAAGAGGCGCTACTCTTGTAAACAAATACAGAGGCCAAAGACAATGGTGGGCTATTGGTTTAACGGCCTTGGGGGTTGCTGCCGCTATTGCTACAGGCGGTGCGAGTTTAGGATTCATTGCTTTGGCAACGGGAGCCAGTGTTGCCACAAGCGCTGCTGTTAACAGTCATCGTATCAACCAGATTCACCAAGTGGCAGCCTTAAGAAACAAAGAAACCCGAGCCTACGTAGCAGAAAAAACAGCTTATATTCATGGTAACAGTCCAGACCGCCAAGCAGCCCTAGAAAATGCAGATCTGGTGTTCACTGTAAATGATGTCCACCAAGATAAGTTCATAACGGCCAAGACAGCTGTTAACTTGGCCACGGGAAGAGTTATGTTGGGGGGGATGGCTGAAAAGTATGCTGGTCTCGTTGATGCCTATTTTGTGGATAGTTCAGGGACATTTGATATTATACCCACCCAAAAAGCCATCGGTACGATGGGCACTGATCAAATCAAAGCTATGGTGGAAGATATTTTGGCTAAATCTAATCTTGATCATAGATTGGGTGATGTTACTTTCAAAGCTGGCGGGGCATCCCATAAATTTTCCGATAAGGTGGATTTTGTAAGCTTAGCTAAAGACGCCCAATTGGCCAAAGAAAGGGTAGAACAAGAAGCCAAGGCAGCAGCAGCCACCGCGGATTTAAACAAAAAAATCAATACCAAATTGACCGATCGAGATTTCATGGACGCAGCCGTTTGCGCGGCGTTGGCAGCCTCTGTTGGCAACCAACTTATGGATGATGCGGCCTATGTAAATCTTATTAGCCAAAGACTGGCGGAGGATTTGAATGTTGAAAAACAGGCTCTTGATGGTGCCGATATTCGTTCACATTTAAACAGTTACTTTTCCACCCATCATAATAGGGTTGTGGAAAACAATCAAAGCGCCTTGATTCCTGCTGCTGCGGCAGCGGCGGCTATTGTTGGCCTCCCAGAAAAAAGTGGTCCAAGAGAATTCGTTTCCAAGTTTGTAGAGGTTACAAGAGACCCAAAAAATATCCCAGAACTTGCCTGTATGGCCGCTGTCGTGGGTACGGGATTAAACCAAGAGAAAATCCATGAATTGCAAACCGTGATTAACGCTGTAAAAGAACCACAAGACGAAAATGGATTAAGTGATGAAATTCAGGCAACAGCCCAATCCGTTGCCCAAGCAATGACCATTTCACAAGATGAGTTGATTGCAGAAATTAGAAGTGGCCTTAATCCAACCCCTGCTTCTCCAGAAGAGAAAAAAGCCGCCGTTAGCTTCTTTGAACAAATAAAAGAACGCGCCATCGCCTAACCCCCCCCCCCCCTCAGGCCAAGGTCTGAGGGGGTATTTTTTGGGGTGGTTTTTTTATGAAAAAAATCGCTTGAAGCGCGGGGCAAAATCTATTAAAAATCCATCCTCTGATGCCCAAAGCCATTGCGTGGCCATGGCATCGGATGTTTCTGCGCCCGTAGCTCAGCTGGTAGAGCACCTGACTTTTAATCCGGTTGTCACAAGTTCGAATCTTGTCGGGCGCACCATATTTCTCCGCCACGTCTCCCCAAAGATTTTCCCGTGATTCTCGCCCCTCTGGGGCCGGTGAGGGGGCTGTTGCTGCCCCCCCTGTTGCCTTACCGGTTCCCCGCCAGTTGGCGCAGGACATAGGACAAAATGCCGTCATTGACAAAATACGCCATTTCCTCGTCCGTATCGATGCGGGCCAAAACCTGTGTTGTGGTTGTTGTGCCGTCGGCGC
>CANGYM010000071.1 GCA_947458145.1 Alphaproteobacteria bacterium
CCCCAAAAAATCCACCCCAAAAATCGCCAGTCGCAAAGATGTTCACCTGCTGCTCAATCACATCATCACGACGAACCGATTTTTACCCACAAGTCCACAGCCCCCACAACAGAGGGCTTTGTAAGGAGCCCTCAAAAAAAGGGCTATGGATTTGTGGATAAAAACCTGCCCCGCCTCCTGCACCTAAAAAAACAAAAAGCGGACATTTCTAATTTGCTCAATGCGGACATTTCTAATTTGCTTTGACAGAATGCCCTCAAAAAAACCAAAAAACTGATCCCCCACGTCTATGATCTGAGGTTTTTTCGGGTCTTGCCGCCACCCCCGAACTCCCCCCTTGGCCTAGGGCCCAAGATATGGCATAACCAGAACCATCATGGACCCCTCTTACCGCGTTTTGGCCCGAAAATACCGCCCCCAGATGTTTCAGGATCTGGTGGGGCAGGATGCCTTGGTGACCTTATTGCAAAACGCCATCCGTTTGAAACGCATGCCCCATGCCGTTTTGTTAACCGGTGTGCGGGGGGTGGGAAAAACCACAACGGCCCGCATTCTGGCCAGAGCGGTCAACTGTGTGGGCCCTGAAGGGGACAGAGAGGAGCCCGCGTTAGAGCCCTGCGGCGTTTGCGCCCATTGCCGTGATATTTTAGAGGACAAACATCTGGATGTTCTGGAAATGGATGCGGCCAGCCGGACAGGGGTTGACGATATTCGGGAACTGATCGACAGCGTGAAATACCGCCCCGTGCGCAGCCGGTTTAAAGTTTATATTATTGATGAAGTCCACATGCTCAGCCGCAATGCGTTTAATGCGCTGCTGAAAACTTTGGAAGAGCCCCCGCCCAGCATTTTGTTTATTTTTGCCACCACGGATGCCCACAAAATTCCCATCACGGTGCGCTCTCGCTGTCAACGTGTGGATTTGCCCCGCGTTTCTGTTTCCATTTTATCCCCCTTTTTGCAAAGCATTGCCCAGAAAGAGGGCGTGGCCTTAAACGAATCGGCCAGTCGCCTGTTGGCCTACGCCGCCGAAGGGTCGGTGCGGGATAGCCTTTCGCTGCTGGATCAAGCCATTGCGTTGGCGGATGAAACAGGGGTTACGGAACCCTTAGTGACCCAAATGCTTGGGCTTTGTGATGTGACGCCCCTGCTGACCCTGATGGGGCACCTGTTTTCGGGGGAGGTGGCGCAGGCTTTGGATACTTTTGCGGGATTGTATGCCAAGGGTATGGATCCTTTGATGTTGCTTGAGGAAATGCTTCGGTTAACGCACCTGCTTTCCCGCGCTGCCTGCCGTGAGGCCGAGGTGATGAGCGAGCAGGAATCCGCCTTTTTTGAAACCTTTGCCCCGCGCCTGTCCGTGCCCATGCTGACGCGGACTTGGCAGATTCTGCTGAAAGGGCAAAGTGAGATCTCTCTTAGCCCCCATCCCGAGCGGGCCATGGAAATGCTGATCATTCGTTTGGGGTATGTGTCTCAGGTTCTGGATGTCTCTTTGCTGGAGTCAGAAAAACAAGACCCAGCAAAAAAAAAAGTTCTGATGACCTCGTAACGTCGTTGCCATTACCCCTGCCGCCTCAAAAAGAAAATCCCCTCCCCCCCCAGACTCTGGATGCTTTTGTGATCGCCGTTCAGGCCTCTAAAGAGGGTTTGCTGGCGGATGCCTTGCTCAACGATTGGGTTGTGACGGACTATGGTCAGGGGCGTTTGGCACTCAGGTTAAACAACAGCAAGCAAAAGCATCTTTTGCCCACTTTGCGCTCTATTGTGGCCCAGATTTGCGGGGAAGGCTGGCAAGTTATCGTAACAGAAGACACCGCAGAAACCGCCCCAACGCTGGCTGAGCGTTATCAGCAAGAGGCTTTGGACCAAAAAGAAAGTCTGAAGGAAGATCCCTTCTTGCGTCAGGCCCTCACTATTTTTAACAATTGTCTTTTAACCCAGGTATTGCCCCATGATTAAAGCCATCGTGATTCCCGCCCGCTATGGATCCCAAAGATTCCCCGGAAAACCCCTGGTGCCTGTCGCTGGTGTCAGCATGATTCAGCGGGTGTGGCGCAGCGCCCAGCAGGTTAAGGGCATTGATTGTTGTGTTGTGGCCACCGATGATGACCGGATTGCCCATCATGTGCGGGCCTTTGGGGGGCGCGTGGTGATGACGGATCCTGATTGTGAAAACGGCACAGCGCGGGTTCAGGCGGCTTTGGAAATCTTAGAAAAAGAAGGGACCACGGTGGATGCCGCCCTGAATGTGCAGGGGGATGCCGTGTTAACCCCCCCTTGGGTGATGCAGGCCTTGGTGGATCAGTTGGGTGTGTATCCCGTTGTGACACCGGCGGTGCAGCTTAGCCCCGCCCAGTTACAAACATTGCAAGAGAGCAAAAAAACGAAACCCAGCAGCGGGACCCTCGTGACCTTTGATCAAAACCACCGCGCTTTGTATTTTTCCAAAACCATCATTCCCTATTTACGGACCATTCCTGATTCAGGGGCAATCCCCGTTTATCGCCATATTGGTCTTTATGGCTATACCCGCGATGCCCTGTCGGCTTGGTTGAAAACCCCGCCCACCCCGCTAGAGCAAGCTGAACAGCTGGAGCAGTTGCGCCTGCTAGAAACCGGTGTGCCCATTCAGGTGGTTGTTGTGGATTATCGGGGGCGCACCCATGCCTCTATCGATCATCCAGGGGATGTGGCGGAGGTGGAGACCATCATCAAGCGCGAAGGGGATTTATAGACCCGCACTGATGGATGAATCGGAAAACAACACCAACCCCACCATACAGATCACAAAGGCAAAACCAGCCCTGAGGTCCGTTGGATCAGGCGTTTTCGTCACTTTATGATACAGCGTGATCCATAAAGGCGCCGTGCAAATCAAAGCCACCACATAGGACGGGTTGGCCACATCCCGCATGGCGTACATTTTAAACAAAATCAGCCCCGCCAGCGAAAGAAGAAGCAAAGCCCCCCCGATCATGGCAGAGGGAGAAAAAATATCTCTGATTGTGACTTGGGGCATCAAAAATATATAACTCACCGCGCTGGTGATCCCCGCCGCCACCCCTGTGGCCGCCATATAGGCCAAACCAATCTCCGGCAAACTTCCATAATCTAGGGCCACTTTGCTGGCGGCGTCAATAAACGCCCCCAAAAGGGCAATCACCAGAGATACCTTGATGGCACTTCGGGCAATAGGGTCATGGCGCATGGCGGATAAGGATACGATCCCCCCCACCAGACACAGCACCACAGCCCCAGACTGCCACAGAGGCCACGCCACCATCAAATCGCGATAGGCAGAATCATACACAACCCACCCCAAAAAAATAAAGGCAATGGAAATGGGGGTTAAACGTCCCACCGTTCCCGCGCCGTAATCTTGGGCGGCGCGAAACATCAAAAAATCCAAAATTAATACGACGAAACCCGCGATTCCCGATAACACATAAAAATGCACATCTTCGGGCATGGTCACAAAAAACGCCAAAGGACCAAAAACCACCATGGCCCCCATCCCCCGATAAAGGGACAGAACCTTAGCATCCGTCCGCGAAAGACCGGTGGACAAAAGATAGCCCGCGAGGCTAACACCCGCCAGCAGGGCGTAAATCCACCACATAAAACCCATCAAAACAACCCATGAACAATGATCATAAACCACCCGCTGTTTATGATAAAGGGAAAACTATTATTCCTATCAACCTCTCTATATGGCGTTGCCCTTACGCCTGAATTTCTAGATTTTCCCTTGTCATGGTTGATTTCCCCATTCATAAGTTAAAGGATGATGCTTTCCCCCCACAACATGCTTTCTCACATAGGGCCCGAAGATGCCTTGGGATGGATCGTTATTGCGAATGTTGTGACATATATTCTGTTTTATGCGGATAAAAAAGCCTCGGAAAGCCGAAGCCGCCGCATTTCCGAAAAGATGCTGTTGCTCTGGTGTGCGGTGGGGGGCAGCGTGGGGGGGTATATGGCCATGCGTCACTTCCGGCACAAAACCCAGAAACAAACCTTTCGCCTCCGCTTTTTTATCATTGTTGGGCTTCAGGCCCTTCTTGCCCTCAGGGCCTTGGTATGGGCAGCCGAGAGAATCTCTTGAAGGGGGATGCGCAGTAGGGTATATCTGTCGTGGCCAGCAACACTCTTAGAGATGCGATGGGCATAGCGCATGCCCCTTTGTTTTTCATGCATAATGTTTTTTTATGGATCTTCCCGATAGGCCCCCTCCCCTCACCCTGACCCAGCAAAAAGACATGGCGGCGGCGTGGTTTGCCCAGCTGCGGGACCATCTGTGCGCCAGCTATGAAACGCTGGAGGATGAAGCCGACCCCTCCTTTGGACCGGCTGGACGGTTTTGCCCTGCCCCTTGGAATCGTCCTGGCGGGGGGGGCGGCATGATGTCCGTGATGAAGGGAGGGCGTGTTTTTGAAAAAGTGGGGGTGAACATTTCCACGGTGCATGGATCCTTCAGCCCCGAATTCAGGGCTAATATTCCGGGGGCACAGGAAACGGGGGAATTTTGGGCCTCAGGCATTTCTTTGGTGGCCCACCCCCGTTCCCCCCATGTTCCGGCGGCGCATTTTAACACGCGGTTTTTGGTGACGTCCCAAACATGGTTTGGGGGCGGCGGGGACATGACCCCTGTGTTTCCCAAAGACAAAGAAACGCAGATGTTCCACGGGGCGTTTGAGGACGCCTGCAACCGTCACGATCCCGCCTATTACCCCAAGTTTAAAGCATGGTGCGACCGCTATTTCTATCTGCCCCACCGCGGGGAAACTCGCGGCGTGGGGGGCATTTTCTATGATAACCTGAACACAGGAAGCTTCGAGGCGGATTTCGCCTTCACCCAAGACGTCGGGCGGGCCTTTGCTGAGGTTTATCCCGCCATCATCCGCCCCGCAATGTCGTTGCCGTGGACAAATCAGGATCGACAGGCACAGTTGATCAAACGGGGCCGTTATGTGGAATTCAATTTATTGTATGATCGGGGCACGTTGTTTGGTCTGAAAACAGACGGCAATGTTGAGGCCATTTTGATGTCCCTGCCCCCCTTGGTGGCTTGGGGATGAACAAAACCCGCAGCGCACTGGCATTTTTGGCTTTTGCAGGGATACCGGCCATCATTGTCTGGCTAAAGATGGCCTTTTTGGCCTTCATTGTTCTATGGATCCTCTCCCTGATCTGGTGGCGGCGGCAACCGCTGTCTTTGCAATGGCCAAAATCTGAAGCCCTTAGGGGCGCTTTTCTGCGTGCCGCTGGGGTGGCCCTGATTTTGGGGGTGGGCTTATTCTTTTTTCGCCCTGAACTGATGTTTGCTTTTCCCTTGGCTATGCCAGAGCGTTATGCGCTGGTGATGCTGATTTACCCCTTTCTTTCGGCTTTGCCGCAGGAAATTGTTTTTCGGCCTTTGTTTTGGTCGTGGCTTTCCCACCTGTCCCCCCATGGGCGCATTCTTTGGAATGCCTTGGCCTTTGGGGTGGCGCACAGCGTTTTTATGAATCCTATTGCCGTTGTTCTTTCAACCCTTGGGGGGATTGTGCTGGCGTATCATTATGAACGGCATCAGGATGTGGTGTTGGTGTGGATCGAGCATGTCCTTTATGGGTGGCTGGTGTTTACGCTGGGATGGGGCACTTATTTTTTTCATGGCTCCATCCGCATGGCGGGGGGATGAGAGAGCTATAGTATTTTCAATTTATTTTCCTACTGAGCCGAGAACAAGCCTGGCGGAGCGATGCCTAGTGAATCTAGGTGAGCGACGCTAGGCGCCGTTCGCAGGCCAGTACGAAAATAAAGTGGAAATACTATAAAAGCACTC
>CANGYM010000072.1 GCA_947458145.1 Alphaproteobacteria bacterium
AGATGGCAAAAATGTTGCTGGTGTACACGATGTAGGGATCTTTGGTGATGGCGAAAATGGCGGGAATGCTGTCCACCGCAAAAATCACATCGGCAAATTCCACCAAAATCAGGGCCAGAAACAGGGGCGTCACAAAGCGCTTTTTTTTGCTTGGATTGTCGGGATCGGGCAATTTGACAAAAAAACTGTGGCCATGCAGCGTGTTGGTCACAGGCAGATGGTTTCTGAGCCATTTCAGCAGCATATTATCCGACAAATCCGGCTGTTTTTCCTTAGCAAAGAGCATCTTAATCCCTGTTCCCACCAGAAAGACAGCGAAAATCAGCAACACCCATTCAAACCGCGCCACCAAGGCGGCCCCGACGCCAATCATGATGCCCCGCAGGATCACCACCCCCAAAATCCCCCACACCAAAACCCGATGCTGGTATTTTCGGGGTATGGCAAAAAAACTGAAAATCATGGAAATGACAAAAATGTTATCCAGCGCCAAGGTTTTTTCGATCAAAAACCCCGTCAGATACTCTTTGCCCGCCTGGGGGCCAAATTCAAACCACACCCAGCCGCCAAAACACAGCGCCAGAATGATATAAAAAGCACTAAGACACAGACTTTCCCGAACCCCAATGTCATGGTCCTTTTTGTTCAAAAACCCCAAGTCAAAGACCAACAGGCCCAGAACAACGGCAAAAAACACAACCCAAACCCAAACGGCTTTGCCCATCCAAAGGGCTGTCAGAAGATCCATGTGATCCTATTCCTTTTACACTGTTAAAAGACGATACGCCGCCGTCACAATGACCATGATCAAGCTAAGGGGCAAAAACACCTTCCACCCCAGCCGCATCAACTGATCATAACGATAGCGTGGGAACGTAGCACGCACCCAGATAAAACAAAACAGGATAAACACCACCTTCAGCACAAACCAGACAATGCCTGGAATAACCGTGAACAGGGGAATATCCAGCGGCGGCAGCCAGCCGCCCATAAACAAAATCGTGGTCATGCCCGCCATCAGGATCATGTTGGCGTATTCGCCCAGAAAGAACAGGGCGAAGCTCATGGAGGAATACTCCACAAAATAACCCGCCACCAGTTCCGATTCTCCCTCTGGCAAATCAAAGGGGGCGCGGTTGGTTTCCGCCAGCGTGGAAATAAAAAACACGATGAACATGGGAAACAGGGGAAACATGAACCAGCCGTCCTTTTGGGCCAGCACAATCTCCGTCACATTCATGGACCCCACCATCAGCAGGACCGTGACAATAACAAAGCCCATGGACACTTCGTAACTGACCATCTGCGCGGCGGAGCGCATGGCCCCCAAAAACGCATATTTTGAATTGCTGGCCCACCCCGCCACAATAATCCCGTACACCCCCAGCGAAGAAATGGCGAACAGATACAAAATGCCCACATTGATGTTGGCCAGAACCAAGGGCTTTCCGTCATCCGTCATGCCAAAGGGCACCACCGCCCACGCCACCAACGCCAAAACAAACGTCAGCATGGGGGCCCCGATGAACAGCCAGCGATTGGCGCCGCTGGGGAAAATGGTTTCCTTGGTGAACAATTTTAATCCATCGGCCAAGGGTTGCAGCAACCCAAACGGGCCCACCACGTTGGGGCCCTTGCGCAGCTGCATCGCCCCGATGACTTTTCTTTCGAAATACGTCAAATACGCCACCGCCACCAACAATGGCACCGTAATGGCCAAGGCCCCAAGGACCATGTACAAAACATCCCAAAAAAGCGGATTGTCAAACACTAAGCCACCGCTTTTTTGTCATCAGGATTCTGGGCTCCATGTACAAAAACACGGGTGCATTCGGCCATAGTTTTGGATGCCCGCGAAATGGGATCGGTCTGGTAAAAGTTGGTGACAGGGGATACCAGCGGATCCTTCTCCAGCGTCTTGGGGCTTTGGGGGAAACGGGTCCACGACGGGGCCGGACACTGATCCCGCAGCGACAGGAACGGATACACCTGAACCATGGCCGAGCGCACATCATCCAGCGTGCGATACCCCAACGATACCCCCGCAATATGATCGGCGAGGGCGCGGAAAATCTTCCAATCCTCTTTGGCCAAGTGGGGGGGCGTCACGGCGGGCAGGGCCTCTTGGATGCGGCCCTCGGTGTTGACGTACAGGGCTTGCTTTTCCGTATAGGCCGCCCCAGGCAAAATAATGTCCGCGTAATGGGCGGCCTTATCCCCGTGATGGCCCTGATAAATCACAAAGGCCTTTTCCAAAACATCCGTGGGCACATCATCCGCCCCGTAAAGGTACAACGTGGTGATACTGCCGGTGCGAACGGCATCAAACAGGGCCTGCTGCCCCCCCTGTGCCACAAACCCCAAATCCAAAGACGCCACCGTGCCCACAGCGTGGTGCAACACGTTAAACCCGTTAAAATCCGGCGCAATCATGCCCATTTGCTCTGCCAGATCGGCGGCGTAGGCGTATAGAGCCTCCCCGTCGGGACGGGCCAAAACCGACGCGCCCAGAATCAGGGCGGGACGCTGGGCTTTTTTCAGGATGGCCCCAAAATCCCCTGAACCCTTGGCCAAGGTGCGCAGCGCATCCGGCGTGTTGCCCAAATCGTGATAGGGATAGGTCAAATCCACCGCATCCCCCACAACCCCAACGGGCAGGCCGTTTTGCAAATACCGTTTGCGAATGCGGGCGTTGATGAGGGGGGCCTCCCAACGGGGATTGGTGCCCACCAGCAACAGGGCATCCACCGATTCCAAACCGGCAATAGTGGTGTTCATGATGTATCGCGATCGAACATCACGGGGAAACACGCCCCCCCCTGCCCCGTCATAACGCGTTACACCCGCCGCATCCAACAGGGTTTTCAAAACAAACACCGATTCCAAATCCGCCAAAGGGCCGCCCACGGCCGCCACGGTCTGGGGCTGGGCAAAGCGGTCCGCGGTGGCCCGCAGGGCTTGATCCCAAGAGGCCTCTTTCAGATTCCCTTGCTGGCGGATATAGGGGCGATCCAGGCGCTGGTATTTCAGGCCGTCGCAGGCATGGCGGGCTTTATCGCCAATCCACTCTTCATTGATATCCTCATGCAAGCGGGGCAGGATCCGCACAACCTCGGACCCCCGCACGTCAATGCGGATGTTGCTGCCCACGGCATCCAAAACATCGATGGATTCCGTTTTGTCCAATTCCCACGGGCGGGCATGAAAGGCATAGGGCTTGCTGGTCAACGCGCCCACGGGACACAAATCAATGATGTTGCCGGACAGCTCGCTGGCCACGGGTTTGCCCAGCGTGGTGATTTCCATGGATTCGCCGCGCCCAACCGCACCCAAGGCGGGTACGCCCGCAATATCCTCAGCAAAGCGCACACACCGCGTGCAGTGGATACACCGCGTCATAACGGTTTGAATCAGGGGGCCCATGTCCTTTTCGGAAACGGCCCGCTTCTCTTCGTGATAACGGCTTTTGTCCATGCCGTAAGCCATGGCTTGGTCCTGCAGATCGCATTCGCCGCCCTGATCACAGATGGGGCAATCCAGGGGGTGGTTGATCAGCAAAAACTCCATGGCGCCCCGACGGGCTTTTTGAACGCGATCATTATTGGTGTGAATGACCATCCCCTCAGCCGCGGGCATGGCGCACGAGGCAATGGGCTTGGGCGCTTTTTCCAGATCCACCAGACACATGCGGCAGTTGCCGGCGATTTTCAGACGGTCGTGGTAACAAAAACGGGGAATTTCAACGCCGGCCAACTCGCATGCCTGAAGCACCGTCACACCCGCAGGAACCTCCAAGGTTTTTTCATCAATGGTCAGGGTGGGCATGGAAAAACCGCAGGCTGTTTCTTCTTAGCCTTGTTTAGTCCAAAGCCACACAAAGCGCAAGGGGCTTTGTCACAGGGTCGCCCCCTTTTGTCAGGGCGGCGGAGCGATTTTTTCGGGCTGCATAAGGCCATTGACAATGGTTTGAGAATGCCCTAGAAAACGCCCCTTACCCATGACGCGGGGTGGAGCAGCCCGGTAGCTCGTCAGGCTCATAACCTGAAGGTCGTCAGTTCAAATCTGGCCCCCGCAACCAAGGTTTTCAATGGGTTAGAGAAAATCTAGTGTCACCCAAAGGCCCTTGCGGCACACTGGTGGCACAGTATCCAGCAACACTTCACAGCAAGAACACAGCCCTCAAAGGACAACTTTTGACAGGCTGATGTGCCGTAACTGTGCCTTGATGGTAACGCGCGATGCTTATCGCTTTGTTATGGATAGGTTTATAGAGATGAACACATCAGGTTATGTATCTTATGTTGTGCTTTTAGGCTGTTTATTGTAGTGTTTTGCGCAAAGGAAAATCTGATGGCCAACATCCAAAAACGGACAACAAAAAACGGCGAAACCACGTATCGCGTGCAAGTGCGGATAAAGGGACGCCCTACGGAAACAGCGACCTTTAAACGCTTAACCGATGCCAAACTTTGGGCGCAACAAACCGAGGCCGATATTCGCCGTGGCCAATACTTTAAAACGGCGGAATCAAAAAAACGCACCATGGGCGAAGCCATAGACCGTTATTTTCACGATATTCTTTCGCATCGAAAAAACCCTATTAATCAAAAAACATATTTGACGTGGTGGAAAAAACAACTGGGGTCCTATACGCTGGCTGACGTTACCCCTGCGTTAATTGTGGAAAAACGCAATGCCTTGGTGGGCTCAACAAACCGTTATGGCCGCGTCGTTGGAAAATCCACTGTGAATCGATATACGCAAGCTCTGGGGCATGTGTATACGGTGGCCAAAAAAGAGTGGGGTTGGGCCTCTGAAAACCCCATCAACAATATCACAAAATTTGGTGAATCCCGTGGCCGTGTGCGATTTTTATCCGATGATGAACGTGCCCGTTTGCTGGCGGCGTGCCAAGACAGTGACAATCCATACCTCCATACCATCGTTGTGCTGGCCCTCAGCACAGGGGCCCGCAAAATGGAGATTTTAACACTCAAGTGGCAAGACGTTCATTTCGAGCGAGGCGTCATGGTGCTGCATGAAACGAAAAATGGGGAACGCCGCATCCTGCCTTTGCAAGGGTATGCTTATAACCGCCTTAAAGACCATCACCAAAATCGTCTTTTGGGTTGTGATTATCTTTTTCCATCAAAAATCGTGACGAAAAACCCAAGCGGCCAGTTTCTGTATCAACCCATTGATATTCGTACGGCTTGGGAAAATGCTGTGGAAAAAGCCAGTATCGAGGATTTTCGTTTCCACGACCTGCGGCACAGCGCGGCGTCCTATCTGGCCATGAACGGCGCGACCTTGGCGGAAATTGCCGAGGTGTTGGGGCACAAAACCCTTTCCATGGTCAAACGCTACGCCCACCTGTCCGAAGCCCACACCAGCGCCGTTGTCAAACGTATGAATGAGGGGATTTTTGGGTGATGGTTAAGCTAGTTGGTTATTTTGATACACTAATTTATTTTGATAATCTGAAAGGAGCTTCACCCGTTGGTCATGCTTTTTCTTTGCAAAGACAAAGAAAAAAACCAATTTGTTTTCAAAATAGAGTACCAGGATATATTTTTCTCTCAGAAGCCTTAGATATTTTTGGTAAATACATTTACGAAAATAAATGGACAGGTATTGAAATTGAGACTTCGGTTTGTTTTAACGAACGGCAAACAAACGATATGATTTTTACCTTAGATTTTTTGGAATGCTCACAAACATTTTCAAATCTAAGAAATGAGTTCCCGTTTTTGGAGAATAAAACCAATGATGAAATACTGTCTGTTTTAAAGAGCTACTCCTCTGCACATGAACGATTTACAAAAGTTC
>CANGYM010000073.1 GCA_947458145.1 Alphaproteobacteria bacterium
AACCCGAAATCGCGTTCACCCCGCTGATGACCTGTTACCTGACCGACACCACGGATCCGGCTGAGGTGGAACAGGGCTTCACCCAAGGCGTCTTCACGGCCTGCAAGCTCTATCCGGCCCACGCCACCACCACCTCAGCCCATGGCGTTACCGATTTCAGAAAACTCTATCCCGTGTTTGAGGCGATGCAACGCATCGGTATGCCGCTCTTGCTGCACGGCGAGGTGACCGAGCATCACATCGATATTTTCGATAGAGAGGCCGTCTTTATCGAGCGCATCCTGAGCAAAATCATCGCCGATTTTCCCGCCCTCAAAATCGTGTTTGAGCATATCACCACGGCGGATGCCGTTGCGTTTATCGAATCCAGCGGCGCTAATCTTGCCGCAACCATCACGCCGCACCATTTGGAAATCAACCGCAACGCGATGTTTCAGGGTGGCATGCGCCCGCATTTTTATTGCTTGCCCGTTGCCAAGCGCGAAGGGCACCGTCTGGCCTTGCGCCGCGCTGCAACGTCTGGCTCGCCTAAATTCTTTCTGGGTACCGATTCGGCGCCGCATGCTGTGCATGACAAAGAATCTGCCTGTGGTTGTGCGGGCATCTTTAACGCCCCCTTTGCGCTGGAAAGCTATGCCAAGACGTTTGAGGAAGAAGGGGCGCTGCACCATCTTGAGGCCTTTGCCTCAGAACATGGCCCGCGTTTTTACGGTCTGCCCCTGAATACATCCAAAATCGTTCTGGAACGAACCGCAAACCCTGTTCCCTTAACCCTCTCAGCCGCTGGGGCCCACATCGTTCCGTTTCACGCGGGTGAAACCCTCGCTTGGCGTTTTTCTGGCCTTGTTACCGTATAGTTTAGGTGCTAAACACGAGCAATAGAGGTTTTGTTGTTTGATTTTTTTTGTTAATGCATGATTGGAGATTTGCACTTATGACACAAGGTATGTTTTGTTTCAGGCTGGCGGTGATTGCTGGAGTATTGTTCTTTATGGGGCAGGTCTCCGCTTTGGCAGAGGAGCCCAGTCAAGAAGAAACCATGGCGCGGCAATTGCAAAACCCTGTTGCCAATCTGATCACTGTCCCCTTTCAGTTCAATGCCGATCAAAACATTGGGGTTGCCGATGGGGATCGTGTCACGCTGAACATACAGCCCGTGATTCCTGTTTCCATCAGCCAGGATTGGAATCTGATTTCCCGCACCATATTGCCAGTCATTTCCCAAAATGATACTGCTGGCGACTCGGGCGATCAAACAGGGACGGGGGATGTTTTGCAAAGCCTGTTTCTTTCCCCCAAAGCCCCAACATCAAACGGTTGGATTTTGGGCGCGGGTCCTGTGTTTCTGCTGCCCACGGCATCGGATGAATTGCTGGGCGGTGAAAAATGGGGGGCGGGTCCCACGGCGGTGGCGTTACGACAAAATGGCCCTTTGACCATCGGACTGCTTGGCAACCAAGTTTGGTCATATGCTGGGGATGATGATCGGAAAACGGTGAATTCTACGTTTTTGCAGCCGTTCATTGGGTATACAACGCCGTCGGCTTGGTCCGTTACCTTAAACACCGAGTCCACCTATAATTGGACGGACAATCAATGGTCTGTGCCCATCAATGCCGTGGTTTCCAAAGTCGTGCGCATTGGTAACCAACCCATCAGTATCGGCGGTGGTCCTCGTTATTGGGCCGATAGTCCCGATGATACAGGCGCTGAAGGATGGGGCGGGCGTTTTTTTGTGACCTTTTTATTTCCGAAATGATTCTGCAAAATGATGTTGATAGGTTTTGGGATTAGGGATTGTTAATCCCCCCCAACAAACCCGCCAAAACCCCCCGAGGGTCGCCACTTTTCATCAGGGCGGTGCCGATTAAAAAGGCATAACAACCGGCCTGTTCATACTGGTCCAGATCGCGGCGTTCGTAAAATCCACTTTCGGCCACCATCACCCGATTATCGGGCCATGGCTGCAGCGAAAGGCCGGTTTTAAGGTCGATATTCAGCGTTGTCAAATTGCGATTGTTGATCCCAATTAAGGGGGATGACAACGCCAAGGCGCGGCGGAGTTCGGGGGCATCATGAACCTCTAGCAACACATCCATCCCCAGCGACAGGGCCAGATCGTGCAGGGATAAAACCTCAGCGTCTGAGAGGGCGGCCAGAATCAGCAGAACACAATCCGCCCCATAAACACGGGATTCATAGATTTGATAGGGGGTCAGCATGAAATCTTTGCGCAACACCGGCAGCGTTGTGGCGGCGCGGACATCCACCAGATCCTGCAGGCTGCCCCCAAAAAACGCGGTATCTGTCAAAACAGAAAAGCACGTTGCCCCCCCTTGCTGATACAGGGTCGCCTGGGTCAGCGCATCCGCCCCCGCCTGCAGGGCCCCCAAAGACGGCGAAACCCGCTTGATTTCCGCGATGACGGCGGTTTGTTTGGCCAGAACCTTTTGCCGCAGCGCGGAGGCAAACCCCCGCACCGGCGGGGCCTTTGGCAATTGTTCTCTTAAAACCGTCAAAGGCACGTCTTTTTCGCGTGCGGCCACGTCGCGGCGGGTGTTGTCACAGATACGCTGTAAATGATTCATGATGCCGCCAGCCGTTTTCTTTCTTTTCGCTCTTGCAGCCGTTTTTTCAAGGAACGCACCACATCCGGACATAAAACACTATAGGTGATGGCATAAACCCCACCCCCTACGGCCGTGCAAAGCAGCAGCATAGTGGCGGGATGGGCGGCCTCAAGCACTGGCAACACATAACGCATGCCATACAGGGCTGCCAGCATCAGCGCCGATGCCGCCAACGGGGCCATCAGATAACGCAGACCAAACCCCCACACGGGCAGGTTATACTGGCGCTTGCCCACCTGCATAAAGGCATAGGCCTGTACCCACGTGGACAGGGCCGTGGCCAAGGCAATCCCCGCATGATGCAGGGTATCAATCAAGGCAAAACACAGGATCACATTCAGAACAATCCCCATCAGGGCCACATAAACCGGTGTTTTCGTGTTTTCACGGGCAAAGCAGGCCGCGCTCATGATTTTAATCACCGCGTAGGCAGGCAGGGCCAAGGCGTACATCTGCAGGGCACGTGCGGTGGCCAGTGCGTCTGCGTTGCTAAAGGTTCCATGTTCCAGTGTGCCGCGCATAATCAGATCCGCCAGCCCCACCAGCGCGGCGGCAGCGGGAATCATCAAGGCAAAGCCCAGGCGAAAGCCCTCGTGTTGCAGGGTGATGGCCTCGTCATAACGATCCGCCTTTAAAAGGGATGAAAACATGGGCAGCAGAGCGGTGCTGAGCGCCACCGCAATAATCCCCAGCGGCAGCTGGTGAAACCGGTCTGCATAATACAAGTAAGAAATGGCCCCATCCGGCAACGTTGAGGCAAACATCATATCCACCAAAATGTTAATCTGATATACCCCCGCCCCCAAAGCCGCCGGCCAGAACAGACGCAGAAAACGCCGCAGGGAATCCCCGCACGGCCGCCCCGCCGAAGGCCGCCCCCACAGGCCGTGCCCATGCCGCTTCATCCCCCACAGGGCATACACCAGCTGCACCACCCCCGAAATGGTCACGGCCCAGGCCATGATCATGGCATCCGGACGGTTGGGGGGAAAAACCAACGCCACAACAAACGCCAAATTCAAAAAAATCGGCGCAATGGCCCCGTAACGAAAATACCCATGGGTGTTCAAAATCCCCGTAAAAATCGACAGCCACGCCATGAAAATCAAATAGGGCATCATGATTTGGGTATAGGTTGTGGCCATGGCCCAGACCTCGGGCTTTTGATCAAACCCAGGGGCGAGGAGCAAGGTCACCTCCCGCGCAAACCCCGTCACCAAAACCGTCACCACCAGCAACGTTAAGGACAGATAAAACAACACGCGTCTGGAAAAGGCCGCGGCGTTGTCTTCCCCCTCTTTGGCCAGAAGTCCGGCATAAAGCGGGATGAAGGCGGACTGCATCGCCCCCTCAGCAAACATGCGACGAAACACGTTGGGCAATTTAAACGCCGCAAAAAACGCATCCGCCACCGGCCCCGTCCCAAAATGATGGGCAATCATAATGTCCCGAACAAACCCCAAAATCCGGCTAATCAGGGTAAAAAACGACACGGTGAAGACACGTCTAAAGAGAAGCATACAGTGTTTTTCACCTTGATTGCGGCAGGAAAAGTGTCGTATAGAAAAGCGTTACCTTTCATCAGTCCATCATCCATACCATGACCCAGCCTGCTGTCAATCGTCGTGATTTCCTTTCCCTTGCCACCGGAGCGGCCTTGGCCGTCGGGGTTGTGGGGGCGGCAAAACCGTTTGCCCAAAGTTTGTTTCCTGCAAAGGACGTTTTGGCTCTCTCCACCACCGAAGTGGACCTGTCCACCATCGCCCCGGGCACAACCCGCACCGTGATTTACCGCGGAAAGGTCGTTTTTGTGCGTCACCGCACCCCCGAAGATATCGCCGCCGCCACCGCCGGTGATGCCACCGCCGTCATCGAGCCCCAAACGGACAAAGCCCGCGTGCAGAAACCTGAGTGGTTAGTGGTCCTGGGCAATTGCACCCATTTGGGCTGTGTCCCCAAGGCCGCGGAAGGATCCGATCATGGCTGGGCCTGTCCCTGCCATGGGTCATATTTTGATGCCTCGGGCCGCGTCGTGAAGGGCCCTGCGGCCACAAACCTGCCCGTGCCGGATTATCGCTTTGTTTCCGATACGAAAATCGTGATTGGTATCAAACCTGAAGACAAAAAGGCATCGTAAATCCTATGGAATCTGAATCCAAAATCCCCCCCGCCAAAAAAGGCATCATCGGCTGGATCGACCACCGGTTGCCCATTTTTTCGTTCATGGATCATGAACTGAACCGTTACCCCACCCCCAAAAATTTGAACATCTGGTGGAACTTTGGCTCTTTGGCCGGTATCATGCTGATGATCATGATCATTTCCGGCATTTTTCTGGCCATGAATTACACGGCCAACACCCAGATGGCCTTTAACAGTGTGGAGCGCATCATGCGCGATGTGAACGGCGGATGGTTGATCCGCTATTTGCACATGAACGGGGCATCCATGTTTTTTATTGTGGTGTATATCCACATTTTCCGCGGTCTTTATTATGGATCGTACAAACCCCCGCGGGAATTGCTGTGGGCGCTGGGTGTGGCGATTTTTCTGATTATGATGGCCACGGCTTTCATGGGGTACGTTTTGCCTTGGGGCCAAATGAGCTTATGGGGCGCGGAGGTTATCACCAATTTCTTTTCCGCCATTCCCGTGGTTGGGGATGATCTGGTGCAACTGACCCGCGGCAGTTTTGCCGTGGATAATCCCACGCTGACACGATTTTTTGCGCTGCATTATCTGATGCCGTTTTTGATTGTGGGCTTGGTGGTGTTGCATCTGGTGGCCCTGCACCGTTTTGGATCCAACAATCCAAAGGGGATTGATATCACATCCCCCAAAGATAAAATCCCGTTTCACCCGTACTACACCCTGAAGGACTTGGTGGGTTTGGGCGTGTTTTTGATGTTCTATTCCGCGTTTGTGTTCTTCGCCCCTGATTATTTGGGTCATCCAGATAATTACATTCCGGCCAACCCCCTGCAAACACCGGCGCACATTGTGCCGGAGTGGTATTTCCTGCCCTTTTATGCCATTTTGCGGGCCATTGATTTTGACATTCCCC
>CANGYM010000074.1 GCA_947458145.1 Alphaproteobacteria bacterium
AATACTCAAGCCACCGGAAACAACCTGCTCAAGATTCAAAGCAATGGAAACTGGAACGGAGGCGCCGCGTCCTGGAATACCGTATCCAACAACGGCTATTTTCAGTTCACGGCAACCGAGACCAACACTGCCCGGATGGTGGGTTTGAGTAATACCAATACGAATGCTGACTGGACCGCCATACAGTACGCCGTATACCTCAGAAATGATGCTCAGTGGGAAGTACGGCAGTCGGGCGGTGGAGCACTTTTCACAGGACCCTATGCCGCTTCTGACATCTTCAGAATTGCCGTAGAGAATAACGTTGTGCGTTACTATCAGAACAACATTCTCCGGTACACCAGCTTAGTCCCACCAACTCTTCCACTGCTTGTGGATGTATCCATAAACACTCAGGGAGGAACCGTGACCAATGCCGTTGTAGCCAACATCAGCAACGCAGTATTCACAGCCACTGCCGTGAACGCCGGATCCTCGCCCACCTACCAATGGAAGCTCAATGGAGTCAATGTAGGCACCAACAGCCCTACATATTCCAATGGTCTGTTGGCCAATGGAGCTGTAATTACGTGTGAACTCACCCCTGACATACCCGGTTGCGCAGCCACTAGTTATGTGTCGAACATTGTAGACATTCTGCCCATTACCCAGCCCCTGACCACATCAATAGTCGCCCTTGGAGTCCTTGATAGTCCGAGTTGCCAGGTAGCAGAAGGTCCGGTAGTTTGGAATCCATCCTCTCTGGTCAATACATCTGCTACCAATAATAATCTGGCCAAGTTCCAGTCAGGTGGCGCCTGGAATGGTGGAGCTGCGTCCTCGAACACAGTATCCAACAATGGGTACTTCCAGTTCACAGCCACGGAGACGAATACCGATAGAGTAGCGGGCCTTAGCACCACCAATGTGAATGCTGACTGGACCTCCATTCAATATGCCATATACCTCCGCAGCAATACACAGTGGACAGTGCATCAGTCAGGCGGCGGCTCCCTCTTTACCGGGACCTATGCAGCCAATGACGTGTTCCGCATAGCGGTAGAAAACAACGTGGTGCGCTACTACCGAAACAACGTCCTTGCATACACGAGTCTTGTCAGCCCTACACTACCGCTGCTTGCTGATGTTTCCATCAACACGTTGAACGGAACAATAACGAATGCCCTTATTGCCAATACCAACAATGGCACCTTTACAGTTACTGTTTCAGGAGTTGGATCCAACCCCACCTATCAGTGGCAACTGAACGGTTCCAACGTAGGCACGAACAGCGCCAGCTACACCAACACAACACTGTCCACAGGCAACGTAATCACTTGCCTGGTAACACCTGATCTTCCGGGCTGCAGCACCACCCAATACCCATCGAACAACATCACCATCCGGGCGGGGGTACCCGTTATTGTATGTCCGCCAAACCAGACTATAGTGCTGGATGCCTCTTGTCAGGCCGTGATGCCGGATTACCGGCCGCTCGTCACCTTCCCTTCGAACTGTGTACATACCCTGGCACAAAGTCCTGCCCCTGGCACCATCCTCACCACTCCCAATCCCCTAACGGTCACGATCACGGCAACGAATACATCCGGAGTGAGCACTACCTGCTCATTCGGACTCAGCCCATTGGATAACATACCGCCAGTGGTGAACTGTCCGGCCAACATTACGGTGAACGCACCAGCTGGTGCTTGCGGAGCAGTTGTCAATTACACGGTAACCGGCTCGGACAACTGTATTGCCTGCGGCGGCGGTACGATACCCGGACACATCCTGATTGGAAGTTTCAATAACCGGTTCTACTATCGCTCAACAGCCAGCGCAACGTGGCCGGTAGCTAATGCAGCAGCCATTGCTCTGGGAGGACATCTGGTCGCCATCGGCAGTGCAGCGGAAAATGCCTTTTTGAGCGGTATTGGCCGACACTGGACAGGACTCAACGACCAGGCCGTAGAAGGCACATGGGTATGGTCCAACGGAGAGCCAGTCACCTATTTGAACTGGGCAGGGGGACAACCAGACAACTCCGGAAATGAAGACTTTGTAGAAACCAATTGGTCCGGTCAGCAATGGAACGACTTCAATGGATCCCTTCCGTACATCGTCGAGTTCTCCTGTTTCACTAATCTGGTGAGTGGATTGGCGAGCGGATCCACATTCCCGGTGGGAACCACTACGGTCACCTACAATGCGACCGATGCTTCAGGAAACCAGTCGGCACCATGTTCATTCACGGTCACAGTGAATGACGTAACGCCACCCACCATCCTGTGTCCGGCCAACATAACAGTCAATTCCCCTGCAGGAAGCTGCTCAGCAGTGGTAAACTATACCACTCCTACCGCTTATGACAATTGTGGAGGATGCTCGGGCGGGACACCGGCGGCCATTCCCAATTTCACCTACATCGGAGATTTTGGAACGAAGCGTTATTACCGATCCAACGCAAGCGCCACCTGGCCGGTAGCCAACACCACGGCCATTTCGCTTGGAGGACACCTGGCTACCATTGCCAACGCAGCCGAAAACGCCTTCCTGAGCGGCGTTGGCCGCCACTGGATAGGCCTAAATGACCAAGCCACAGAGGGCACATGGGCCTATTCGAACGGGGAGCCCGTGAACTACTTGAACTGGGGGCCCGGGCAGCCGGACAACTCCGGAAATGAAGACTTTGTAGAAACCAATTGGTCCGGTCAGCAATGGAATGACTTCAATGGTTCGTTGCCCTTTATTGTAGAGTTCTCCTGCATCACACCGACCCTGGTGAGCGGACTAGCCAGTGGTGCCAGTTTCCCTGCAGGAGTTACCACGGTCACCTATCAGGCCGCAGATGCCAGCGGTAATGTGAGCACCTGCTCCTTTACCGTAACCGTGAATGACACCCAGTCGCCGGTGATCACATGTCCGGCCAACATTACCACTACTGCTACCACAGGAGTTTGCACTGCGCCGGTAACCTATAGTGTGACCGCCACGGATAATTGCTCCAGCACTATCACGCAGACAGCGGGATTGCCGAGTGGCTCCTTATTCCCGGTAGGTGTAACGACCAATACGTTCGTTGCTACAGATCCTGCGGGCAACAGCACTACGTGCACCTTCACTGTTACTGTAACAGACACGGAGCCACCGGTAGCCCTGTGCCAGAATGCCACGGTAACTCTTGGATCCTCGCCTGCTCCGTCCAACGGAAGCATATCAGGTATTATCAATACCTACACGGCTGTAAGCGCTATTACGGCGAATACAGTTACCGTTTCATCAGCCACTGGATTCAGTGCCGGCCAGAAAGTCCTGCTGATTCAGATGCAAGGAGCTTCGATTACCACGACCAATAACAGCTCTTTTGGGACCCTCACCAGTGCTGCGCAAGCCGGCAATTATGAATTTGCCCGCATATCCAGCATCAGCGGCAATGTCATCACCTTCTCGGGAAACATCGCCAATACATACGATACCAGCGGAGGATTGCAATTGGTAACCGTACCCGAGTACAACAATGTCACGGTTACGGCAGCCGTCAATGCCCAGGCATGGAATGGAACTACCGGAGGTATCATTGCATTTGATGCTTTGGGTACTGTGACCATGAATGCAGCGATCAATGCTAACGGCAGCGGGTTCCGGGGAGGAGCTGTATCGGTGAACCAAGCCACTTCTTGCAGCTTCACCGGCTTTGCGTTAAACGGACCCAGCGGACAAGCGGGCCAAAAAGGGGAAGGCATTTCCATCGTAGCTGCGGCTGTTAGCGCAGGACGCGGACGCGCCGCCAATGGCGGCGGTGCAGGAAACGCTGAAAATGCTGGAGGAGCCGGAGGTGCCAACGGAGGAAACGGAGGAAACGGGGGAGACCAGTGGAGTGGCTGTGGAACTGGCGGAGGAGGTGGAATCGCAGGCTCAGGACTCTCAGCCCTATTCGCTCAAAACAAGATATTCCTTGGAGGAGGAGGTGGTGGTGGCCAGGCCAACAGCAGTGTGGGAAGCTCAGGAGCCAACGGAGGTGGCATTATAATCATCAGCGCACAGAGCATTGCAAGCAATGGCAATCAGATTACAGCCAATGGATCCAATGCCCTCAATGCCACATTTGATGGCGCAGGAGGAGGAGGCGCAGGCGGTAGCATTCTGCTTCAGGTCAACACGTTCACCAATCCAACTACCGTTCAGGCCAGAGGAGGCACCGGTGGTAATGCTAATAATGATCATGGAACTGGAGGAGGTGGAGGCGGAGGGCTTGTTCGCCATGTAGGAGCTACACCACCGGCCAATCTTACCATTTCGGTTACAGGAGGAGCTAATGGCACTGCTGGAGGAGTAGCACGCAATGCAACGGCGGGAGCCGCCGGTATTGCGAGTGGTAATCTCTCGCTGCCACAGAGCGGGCCTTTCGTAATGCTGTCAGCCAATCAGGTGAACAACGGCAGCACCGACAACTGTGGTATCGCAAGTGTGACCGTTTCTCCGCAAGCCTTTGACTGCGGCGATGTAGGGCCGAATACCGTTACCCTCACCGTTACAGATGCAAGTGGCAACATTTCAACCTGCACTGCTACCGTAACCGTTGCAGACGGAATAACCCCGACCATCACTTGTCCGGCCAATATTGTAACCACCACAAGCCCGGGAACATGCACAAGTTCAGTGGTTACACCCAATCCAACTACGAGTGATAATTGCGGTGTAAACCGACTCAGTTGGGTATTAACCGGTGCCACAACCGGTTCGTCTCCCGTTACCGGAATTAACAACCTTGGTACTCAGGTATTCAATGGAGGTATAACCACTGTAACCTATACTGTTGGTGATACTTTTGGCAATACCACCACGTGTTCATTTACTGTTACAGTCAATGATAATATCGCTCCCACTATAACTTGTCCGGCTAACGTTACACTGCCACTGGGCGCCTCTTGCAACGTTACCCTGCCATCATATACTGCAGCTACTTTAAGTGATAACTGCACAGCTGCAGGAGCCATTACTGTTGTTCAAAGCCCGGCCGCGGGAACTGTATTATCAGGTGCAGGTACTACTACCGTTACTCTTACCGCTACTGACGCAGCGGGTAACAGCTCATCTTGTTCATTCAACGTTGTGCGCGCAGACCAGACCGCACCGGTAATCACCTGCCCGGCTAACCAGACCGTGGCGTTCAGCCCAAGCTGCAATTTCACGCTGCCCAGCTACACCGGTCTTGCCACCGCCGCTGACAACTGCGATACATCACTCACCCTTACCCAGTCACCAGCGGCCGGAACAGTCATCACAGCGGCTACCACAGTGACCTTGACTGCAACTGACGATGCAGGTAACTTCACTACCTGCACATTCCAGGTCATCCCGACTGACCAAACCGCACCGAGCATCACGTGCCCGGCTAACCAGACCGTGGCGTTCAGCCCAAGCTGCAACTTCACATTGCCCAGCTACACCGGTCTTGCCACCGCTGCTGACAACTGCGATACATCACTCACCCTTACCCAGTCACCAGCAGCCGGAACAGTCATCACAGCGGCTACAACCATTACCCTCACCGCAACAGATGATGCAGGCAACTTCACTACCTGCACATTCCAGGTCATCCCAACCGACCAGACCGCACCGAGC
>CANGYM010000075.1 GCA_947458145.1 Alphaproteobacteria bacterium
AGTATGCATTGATGAACACAGGAGCTTTGTATAACTATGATTTATTTATTGAACAACTTCCTTAATTAGTCAGGGAAATAACAAAGGTTGAGCCTTCGGGCTCAACCTTTTAAAAAAAATATTGGCGTGCGAAGTTCGCATATAAACGGAATACCAAAGGGTAATCTAAAAAAACATTTCAAAATTAAAGGCACTTTGGCATTGTAATTGCTTGTTGCTTGACATCCTTAGAAATGTCACCGTTAGATACCCAACAAATGCATGTTATCACCATTTATTTCCTCTTATCACCAAAGTTGGTGACCATTTGAGCACTTTGGAATCAAAATGGCAGTGAATATTATCAAGCGGTAACATTATAACTGTAGTGGTCATATAAATTACAGCGGTTAGAAAAAATAAAGATGCAATTAACTAAATTAAATATCATCAATTACATCGTCCACCTGCCTCGTGGGCCAGGCGATTAATCGACACCTTAAACCCATTTCATACTAAACAGCTAAGCAATCATTCAGTTTTCCCTTGGGCCTAAATTATTTTTATTGCATTTAGCATATCAATGAATTAAAAAATAAATTTTATTAATATGACGCACTTTACCTACATATCGACAGCTACAAAAAAAGTACAGATTGTGGCTCGAACGGTTAGTGAAAAACTGTTCTTTGAAAACACAAAGGCCAAAACCTCCATTCGGGTATTGGGATGGTCTTTGTTCTTAAGTTTTGCTTTGTTGTTAATATCAACGAATCTTTATGCACAAATCACCGATTCAGATGGTGATGGCATTGTTGATAGCGTTGATTTGGACGACGACAATGATGGTATTTTGGATATTGTTGAATGCGATAGAGTTATTAGGCTTTGTTTTGACGGTACTTTTGGCACAACACAACGAGTTGGATTTACATCATTTGGATGTTTAGTTCCATCTATTATAAGTCCTGATATTGCAACTGCCGGATTTGTCGGAACAGGAACAACTAGCCCAGGTGGTGGAGCTTTCTACACAGCTGTTCAGGAGCCAGGTTCTTGGAACGAATCTTCTGTTTTTCCACTTACTAATTTAGTTGTTGGTGCAACTTATAAAATGAAGTTTTTCCAAACTTCAATTGGTCAGGTTGGTTCAAACTGGAATGCAGGTGGCCGTTGGATATTTAAAAGTGGCACTACAACTTTGGCTCAGTCCACGGTTATGGCTACAAATGGAACTTGGGCTGCAGAAGAAGTGACTTTTGTGGCTACTGCTGCATCAATGGATATTACCATTTCCGCCTTATCCTCTAGCACCACTATGGGTTGTAGATTAGCAATGGATAATTTCTCTATGGAATTAGTGGCTCCCTCAGAATGTGATACAGATAATGACGGAATACCAAATAGATTAGACCTTGATTCAGATGGTGATGGATGTAGCGATGCCGTTGAAGCTGGCACTACATTTGTTTCTACATCTGGTGTTACTGCGGCAAATAGACTTACTGCCACAACAATACCTAGCCCTTATGGAACAAACGGTTTTGCAAATGGTCTTGAGACTTTAGCAGATTTAGGTATCTATAAAGGTATATATACTTATGAAAATGCAATAAATGCATCAGTAAATGGCTGTACCGACACCGATGGTGACGGCATCCCTGATGGTATTGACATTGATGATGACAATGATGGAGTTTTAGATGAAGTAGAAGGACTTAGTTGTACGCCATTTGCGAATTGTACTGTATTTTCAAACCCTATACTTGCTGCACAAAACTTAGTTTTTAATGGTGATTTTAGTAGAGGGGATGTTGGGTTTGAAACAGAATATTTAAAAAACCTTCCAGATGGATGTTTAAATTATGGTGTAGCATCCACTGGTTTTATTAGTACCGCAAATTCTTGTTCAAAAGGGAATGCGATGCAAATAAATGGAGAATGCTCTAGCCCAGGTAATAAATTCTTTTGGAGCCAAACCATAACTGTAAAACCTAATACGAATTATGTATTTGGTTTCTCACATGGTAGTGCAGATTTGCAAATAGGATATTCTATTAATAATGGAGCTGTAATTGGTGGCATTACATCAGCAGTAACGGAATGGGGTCAATTTCAAACGGTTATCAATAGTGGTTCTAGTTCTACTTTGGTATTGAAATTATTCGAAAATAATGGAGTTTTTGCTGGTAATGATTTTGCAATTGATGATATCTTCTTGATAGAATGTACATTACAATCAGTTGATACAGATAGTGATGGATTACCAAATCATTTAGACCTTGATTCTGATAGTGATGGATGTAGCGATGCAGTTGAAGCAGGTACTACATTTGTTGCTACCTCTGGTGTTGCCACCGCAAATAGACTTACTGCTACCACAATACCTAGTCCTTATGGAACAAATGGTCTTGCAAATGGTCTTGAGACTTCAGTTGATAACGGTATTTACAAAGGTACATATACTTATAGTAACGCAATAAATTCTTCAGTAAATGGATGTACCGATACAGATGGTGATGGTATTGTTAATACCTCTGACCTTGACGATGATAATGATGGTATTTTGGATACTGCAGAAAACAATTGTGTTGCTACCTTCACTGGATGCGAGGTATTTACAAATCCAACACTAAGCAGCAATAATCTGGTTGTCAATGGAGATTTTACAGCAGGTGATACTGGTTTTCAAACTACTTACAGCAATACTTTAGGACTTGGTGGATGTGGTGCATACCGCGTTCTTTCAACTGGTGGCTTTGTAAGTTCAGCTGGCTCTTGTTCTAAAGGAAATGCATTGAATGTTAATGCTCTATGTGAAACGGCAGGTGAATTTTGGAGACAAACAATTACGGTAAAACCCAATACTACTTATACATTTGGATTTTCACATGTTCATCAAAATCCTGCTCAAATTGGCTTTACTATCAATGCAGGACCAAATCAGGCAACAATTAATACAACAAGTAATTGGCAACAATTTCAAACCATCATTAATAGTGGTTCAAGCACTTCTTTGACCATTAGATTGAATGAACTTACGCGTGTTATGGCATTAGCGGATTTTGTTATAGATGATATTTATTTAATTGAAACAGGGTTTGTTTGTGATGCTACACCATTGGATACCGACAATGACGGCATACCAAACAGTTTAGACCTAGATTCAGATGGTGATGGTTGTTCAGATGCGATTGAAGGTGGAGCAAACTTTACAGCTGCCAATACAACAGCAACAGGAGCCTTATCTGGTACGGTTTCAAATGCAGCTGCTACTTTGGGTGTACCAACTATTGCAGGCACTGGTCAAACTATTGGTTTTAGCCAAGATTCATCTTTTAATGCTTGTACTGATACAGATGGAGACGGAATTCCTAATGTGAATGATTTAGATGATGATAATGACGGTATTTTGGATCTTGTAGAGTGCGGAAACGGAAGTACTCCACTTCAACTTTGTTTTGATGGCTCATTTGGCACAACTGAACGAGTTAATTTTGGAGAATGGGGATGTTTAATTCGATCTATCGCTACCCCAGATATTTTTTTACCAAACAATACGTTTACAACTGCTAGCTCTAGTCCAAATGGCGGTGCTTATTATACTGCTGTTATGCAGCCAGGTAATACTGATGAGACATCTACCTTTAGGTTAAATAATTTGGTAGCAGGTTCTATTTATAAAATCAAGTTTTTTCAATCGAGTGTTGGACAAGGTGATTTTTGGAACAAAGAAGGTAGATGGTTGTTCAAAAACGGTACAACTACTTTAGCCTCTTCAACGATTATGCCTGATGCAAATGGAGTAGGTGGTAAAACGTGGACTGCCGAAGAAGTTTCTTTTGTGGCTAATGCTGCAACTATGGATATTACTATTTCTGCATTTACAACATTTTCAACAGGATGTAGATTAGGATTAGATGGTTTATCTATTGAATTAGTTACTTTTCCGTTATGTGATACAGACAATGACGGCATACCAAACAGTTTAGACCTAGATTCAGATGGTGATGGTTGTTCAGATGCGATTGAAGGTGGAGCAAACTTTACAGCTGCTAATACAACAACTGCAGGTGCATTAACTGGTACGGTTTCAAATGCAGCCGCTACTTTGGGTGTACCAACGATTGCAGGTACGGGCCAAGCAATTGGTTTTAGTCAGAATTCATCTGTCAATGCTTGTACTGATACAGATGGCGATGGAATTCCCAATATTAATGATTTAGATGACGACAATGATGGTATTTTGGATACTGTTGAATGTGTAACACCATCATCTTTAATGAATGCTGAGTTTAATGGAACATTTGGCACAGCGACAACCGTTAGGAATTTACAAACGCCTGTTTCTACAGGAAGCTATACTTTTTGTACAACTGATGGCGGTGCTGGTTGTTATGGTGTTATTTCTAGATCTAATTTTGCTTGGTTTCCAAATGACACACGTTTTCTTTTTCCTGGTCATACTACGGGTACAAATGACGATGCATTCTTAGCTGTAAATGGAAGTACTTCAGAAGGTGTTTTTTATAGAGAATCATTTACGGTTACAAGTACCAATAGTTATGATTTTGGCTTATGGGCGACAGGTGCAATAGCTGCGGGTAATAATAATTGTAACTTAGGTATAAGATTGAGAAATAGTGCAGGAACGGTAGTTGCATCCACAAGCACAGGTATTTTGCCAATCAACGGCACTTGGGCTCAAACGGCTTTTTCGTCAGTGCTGCTTACCCCGAGTACTTATACAATGGAGGTTTTCAATATTTCACGCGAAGCATCAGGAAATGATTTTGCTATTGATGATATTTATTTTAGGCTTACTGACCCATCTTCGTTGTGTGATACAGACAACGATGGCATACCAAACAGTTTAGACCTAGATTCAGACAACGATGGTTGCTCTGATGCCATAGAAGGTGGAGCGGCATTTACCCAGGCAAATACAACAGCAACAGGAGCCTTATCTGGTTCGGTTTCAAATACAGCGGCTACTTTGGGTGTACCAACGATTGCAGGTACGGGCCAAACGATTGGCAGTAGCCAAAATGCAGGCCTTAAAGATGATAACTGTCAACCATGCGTGGCTGGAGGAACCGCCCCAACATTAAGTACAACAAGTATTGCTAACACATGTCCAGCCACTACGGCAAATTTAACGAGCGTAACGGCAAGTAATCTACCTGCCAATACTACCATCACGTGGCACACAGGCACACCAGCTACAACGGCCAACAAAATTACAGGAACGGCAGTAACAGCAGGCACTTACTATGCAGCATTTTTTGATGCTACCAATAACTGTTATTCTGGTTTATCTGGTTCTGCCACTACGGCTGTAACCGTAACAATAATCGACTGTTCAGATACTGACGGTGATGGCGTGCCCAACAGCACTGACCTTGATGATGATAATGATGGGATTTTGGATAGAGATGAATCTAATTGTTCTCTTTTGAATGAAAATTTTGGTTCATCAACTTTTGCGGGACCAAATATACCTACTACAAATATTCTTGTAACAACAACGGAAGCAAGTATAGTTAATGTGATTCCAGTTCAATC
>CANGYM010000076.1 GCA_947458145.1 Alphaproteobacteria bacterium
GCGTTTTTGGCTTTGCTGGTATAGGCGCGGGCCGATTTGGGCAGATAGCTTTCCCCCATGTGTTTTTCAATATAGGCGCGGGCTTGACCAATGGCCTCCCCCGATAACTGCGTGCCGTCGGTTCGCATATAGGTGATTAACCCCACCGTATCGCCGCCGACGTTCACCCCTTCGTACAGTTTCTGGGCCACGCGCATGGTGTGGGCGGGGGAAAAGCCCAGCTTACGCGCCGCCTCCTGCTGCAGGGTGGAGGTGATGAAGGGTGCAGCGGGGTGGCGGCTGACCTGCTTTTTGCGCACATCGGTGATGGTATAGCGGCGGGTTTTCAGGTCTGTGACCCAATCTATGGCCTCAGTTTTGGCCTTGATGGTGAATTTTTCCACCTTTTCGCCGTTAAAGACCTTTAATCGGGCGGCAAAGGGGACCTTAGCCTGCCCCGTGAAGATCCCGTGAATGGTCCAGTAATCTTGGGGAATAAAGGCATCAATTTCATCCTGCCGATCACAAATCAGGCGCAGGGCCACGGATTGCACCCGTCCGGCGGATTTGCTGCCGGGCAGCTTTCGCCACAACACGGGGGACAGGGTAAAGCCCACCAGATAATCCAACGCCCGCCGCGTCAAATACGCATCAATCAGCGGCTGATTCAGGGACCGCGGTTTGGCCAGTGCATTTTGCACGGCGGTTTTGGTGATTTCGCTGAACACCACGCGCTCAACCGGTTTTGTCCCCAAAACGCGCCGGTTTTTCAGGATTTCGTGCAGATGCCACGCAATGGCCTCCCCTTCGCGGTCGGGGTCGGTGGCCAGAACGATTTTTTCGGCATCCTTGGCCAAATCCGCAATGGCTTTGATCTGCTTGGCCGCGCGGGCATCGGATTCCCAAATCATGGCAAAGTCTTTATCAGGGTCCACCGCCCCCGATTTTGACGGCAAATCCCGCACGTGCCCATAACTGGCCACCACGGTAAAGTTGCTGCCCAGATATTTGTTGATGGTTTTAGCCTTGGCCGGTGATTCAACGATAAACAGATTCATGGGGGCAGCTATACACACTCTGGCGGGCCGGTGCAAGGGGGGGCGAACTTATACAAATGGAATAAAATTCTTGACATATATATATACATAGATTAGCCTGAATTTTGTTAGTATCCGCCGCGTTAATCTGATTGATGCGGACCCTGTTTCTCGCAGGGTTGGTGGCGCAAGGGGTTTCCTCTCTTGTGAAATTACTGACTGCACGGCTTCGGTCGTGCTGGTGGCTGACTCTTTTGGGGTTTTCCCTTTGGGGTTGGTCGAATGTTTAATGTCCCACCGCATTTATCATCTTTGGAACACGCACCACAGCCAGAAACCCTCAGGTTGACTGAGCTACAGGCCAACTATCTGTTGGCCTCCCTCACCGCTGAAGAGCGGAAGGGTATTGAAGAAGAGAGGACTCTGGAAGGCGTCCGGCTCACTCTGCCCCCCAGTTTCCACTGGGTCACTGTTCCCCCTTCTCCGGCCCCAAGCCTTTTGAAGAGGGGCCACCTGGCCACGGTCCCTAACGGGGCCCCTCGGATCCAGGTGGTTTGCGATGCTAGCGATACCATCGTGGAGGTGACGGTTCTTAAGCCCTGACGGCTCAAAGTCCCCTACCCCCCCGCCCCTTCCTCAACAGAGGCAGGGGCGGGCTGGGTTAGGGCGGCGATGCTGGTTTTTAAATCGGGGATGCCGTGTCCTGTCAGGCAGGATGTGATCAGCACTGGCAGGTCGGTGTCAAAGGCTTTTAGGATTAGGGACAGGCTCTCCTCGTCGGCCAAGTCGCTTTTGTTGAGCACCAGCAGGGATGCCTTTTCGGCCATTTCGGGGTTATAGGTTTCAATTTCATGGCGCAGCATGGTCCACGTGCCTGTGGGATCGGGGTCATCCAGACCGATGACGTAAATCAGCAAGCTGCACCGTTCGCCGTGTTTTAAAAAGCGATCGCCGAGGCCAAGGCCCTCGTGCGCCCCCTCAATCAATCCCGGAATATCCGCCACCACGATGCTGCGGTCGTGGATTTGCAGCACGCCCAAATGGGGGCGCAGGGTTGTGAAGGGATAATCGGCCACCTTTGGCCGTGCGCGGGACAGGGCCGTGAGCAGGCTGGATTTCCCCGCGTTGGGCTTGCCGATCAGGCCCACGTCGGCAATGGTTTTTAATTGCAGCCAGACGGGCATGTCTTGCCCGGGTTCCCCGGGTTGCGTGATGCGCGGGGCGCGATTGGTTGAGGATTTAAAATGCGCATTCCCCATGCCGCCGCGGCCGCCAGAGAGCAGGACGATGTCCTCTCCATCGCGGCATAAATCGGCCAGAACGGTGGTTTTGTCATCGGACAGGATTTGCGTGCCCAAGGGAACATACAGCACAACATCCGCCCCCTTGCCCCCGTGGCGGTTTTTGCCCATGCCTGGGCGGCCGCCTTTGGCGCGAAAGTGCTGTTGATAGCGAAAATCAATCAGGGTGTTCAGATTGGCGCGGCACACCACGCGCACATCCCCGCCGCGCCCGCCGTTGCCGCCGTCAGGCCCCCCATATTCAATGAATTTTTCACGGCGAAAGCTGAGGCATCCCGCCCCGCCGTGACCGCTTTCGATGTGGATTTTGGCTTCGTCTAAAAATTTCATAGGGGGGATTCTTACAGGGCCACAGCGCCGTTAGCCTTTTGTTTTTTCACCAGTTTGCGCAAAATCATGGTGCGTTTCAGAGACGAGAGATGGTCCAAAAACAAAATCCCATCCAAATGATCCATTTCGTGCTGCAAACACGTGGACAGCAGGCCGCGGGCGTGCAAGGTGTGCGGGGCGCCGGTGGGGTCTTGGTAGGTGATTTTGACCTCGGCCGGACGGACCACGTCGCTGTAATGGGTGGGCACGGACAGACAGCCTTCGTTATAGCTGGACATCTCCTCCGACAGCCACGTGATGACGGGGTTGACGATGATGTGGGGGCCGCCGCCGTCGTCTTCGCCCACGTCCATGACCAGCATACGCTGGGCAATGCCCACCTGCACGGCGGCCAGACCAATGCCCTTGGCATCGTACATGGTGTCCAGCATATCCCGCAGCGTCTGCGCCAAAGCGGCGTCAAACACGGTGACAGGACGCGCCTTTGTCTTTAAAAAAGGATGCGGCGCGGTGAGAATGGGGAGAATGGACATAAGGATTCTATCCTATCATAAATTTTTTATTTGGGAAACAGGGAACGGAATGGGGCAGGGCTGTTCATTTCTGCCAAAACCTAACGATTCTGCGTCATTCCGGCCCAGCGAGCGCAGCGAGCGCCGAGCCGGAATCCAGCGCAAATGCCAAAACGCGAAGCGTTTTGTTCTTTGTTTTTTTAAGATAAAGGCAAAAGGCTGCGCCTTTTGACAGTGGCGCTGGATACCGGATCTGCATTCGCTAACGCTCATTTGTCCGGTATGACGATGCATAGACATGAACAGCCCTGAGGCATGTGGTGCGTAGGGCGTGGAAAAACTCTGAATTCCCTCTCCCGCGTGCGGGGGAGGGTGAGGGAGGGGGTTTTGTAACCCCTTGGCTGTTGGGGGTTTCGGCCCCTCTCCCCTGCCCTCTCCCCGAGGGGGAGAGGGGGATTTCATACGGGGATTTCAAATTTGCCTTTCGGGCAAAAGGGGGGTAGGATGCCGCGACGTTTGTACCCCAATGATGAAAAAGGTCCCGTGTATGTCGCGTTCCCTGAATTTGAAACGTATTCAGTTGTCGGGGGGCTTGGCCGTGGGGGCGGTGCTGGGGATGATTGTTTTGCCCGTGACGTGGCCAGAGGGAACGGTGACGCATAAAATCCTGTGGGCCGTGGCCAGTGTTTTGATTGGTTTGGCGGCGCTGGGGCGGTTGTATGCAACGGCGTTTTTGGGGGGGTTTAAAAACCAGACCTTGATTACGCAGGGCCCGTTTTCCGTGATGCGCAATCCGCTGTATTTTTTTTCCTTTGTTGGGGTGTGCGGTGTTGCGTTGGCCACGGCGCAGATTGTTTTGATGGTGGCGGTGCCGATTTTGTTTTTGCTGTTGATGCACCGGCTGATGCAGCGGGAGGAAGCCTTTTTGCAGGAAAAATTCGGTGCGGATTACCAAGCGTACTGCGCCAAAACCCCCCGTTTTGTGCCCCGTTTGTCCCTGTATCAGGCCCCCGATACCCTTGAGATGTGCCCCAAGTATCTGCTGAACGCCCTGAAGGACGCCATTTGGTGGTTTACGGCGTTGCCGCTGCTTAATTTTTTATCTTAGAAGGTTAGGGCCTTGCGCTGTGGCCCATCAGGAAACAGAGCGGTGCCATTCAGGGTCCATGCGGGTCCCTGTGTGACGCCCCCCAAAATGATGTGGGGGGTGGTTCCCAACGCCTGATGCAGGGCGGCTTCGTCGTGGGTGGCCACGATGTAGCGGCCCATGTCTTCCCCAAACAGGATGCCCGCGGTCATGGGGATGGTCAGATCCATACCCAAGGCAGGATCGCCCAGCATTTCGGTTAAGGCGATGAGCAAGCCCCCCTCCCCCACGTCGTGACAGGCGTGGATCAGGTTGTTTTGGGCCAAGGTTTTGATCACCTGTGACAAATGCTTTTCCGCCGCCAAATCCACCGGCGGGGGGGCGTACACGGTGGTGTCGGTTGTGCAGACCTGTTGCCAGAGTGTGCAGCCCAGCCATCCTGCGCCCTGTGTTCCCAGCAGGACAAGGGAAAGCCCCGCGTCCTGAACAAAGGAAGGTACGCGCAAACGGTAATCCGTCAACACCCCCACGCCGCCAATGACAGGTGTGGGCAAAATGGCGCGTCCGTCGGTTTCGTTATACAGGGATACGTTTCCGGAAATGACGGGAAAATCCAGGGCGCGGCAGGCCTGTCCCATGCCCTGAACACAGCCCACCAACTGGCCCATGATGTCGGGTTTTTGGGGGTTTCCAAAATTCAGGTTATTGGTGATGGCCAGCGGCTGCGCCCCCACGGCGGAAAGATTGCGATAGGCCTGTACCACGGCCAAGGTGCCGCCCAAAACGGGATCGGCGTAACAATAACGCGGCGTGCAATCGGTGGTGGCGGCCAGGGCCTTTGGTGTGCCATGAATGCGGACAACCCCTGCATCGCCGCCCGGGGTGGCCAAGGTGTCGCCCATGACGGTGGAATCGTATTGTTCCCAAATCCATGCTTTGCTTTGAATGTTGGGATGATTTAACAGCGCGTTCGTCATAGAGGCCACGGTGTCATAAGACAGCGTTTCGTTTTCTGAGAAAAAGACGGGACGCACGGGGGTGGCCACCCAAGGGCGATTGTATTCCGGGGCGGTGTCTGCCAGACAGGACAGGGGCAGGTCAACCTCCACCACGCCGCGATGGGTGATGACCAAACGCTGGGTGTCGGTGATGGTGCCAATGACGGTGCAGTCCAATTCCCATTTTTTGAAAATGCTTTGGGCCAGATCAATTTTTTCGGGGCGCAGGACCATCAACATGCGCTCTTGGCTTTCAGACAGCATCATTTCATAGGCGCTCATGCC
>CANGYM010000077.1 GCA_947458145.1 Alphaproteobacteria bacterium
ACCCCAGCAACAGCCAAATGTTTGTCAACAAAACAGACACTTGCTTATCCGCATCCGGATTCAGGTTTTCAGACTGATCTGATAGAGCCTCCGGCCAAACCGGCTCCGCGATGCACCGACAGCCGTAAGCCTGCCCAGGATGCCCATCCGACGGGGGCCGACTATAGGGGAATTCCTGATCGTCGTACTTTGCATGACTGGCGCGAACCCGATCGTCATCTTGCGAACGCCAAATATAGGTTTCGCAGCCCACGGCCTGCTGGCGGTACAGGTCTAGGGCCCTCAAAAATCGCTGATCCAACCGCTTCATCTCTGCAGAAATCCGCTGTTCCGCTTGGGGGTCCATGGGCTTGCGGGGGTCAAAGGCCTTGACCAAAAAATGCCCACGCCCCGCCGCAAAAGCAAACCCCACCATCTTTTTGCCCCGCCGCTTGGCCTGTTTGGGCCGCTTTTTCATAACCTTAACGACCCGCGTCATGGTCCCGTAAAACTGGCCAGCATAGGTGGTGACCAAAAACCGCAGATACGGTTCATCGTCTAGCCAACTTTTCCCCGCCTCTTCAGGACCATAACGGGCCGACAGAGCGCCCAAAAAATCCTTTTTATGACGCGCGGCCACCGCCACCAGATGCGCCTCCACATCGCTGATGGCCGTCACAAAACGCAAAACAACATTATCGGGTAGGGGCATAAAACCATCCTCTCAAAAAATCAATAAAAACAATTATTAAATGAAAAAATACCCCATCCGCGAATCAAACGCAGACAAAGACAGATCTCTCAAAAGGGGAAAACAGCAATACGCTATCGTGTCTTTAACACCTGATGGGGTTCACCCCCACCGCACCTTGCAAATCAAAATCACCAGCGCCAACACCAGCGTGATGCTGTTGGCCACAATCACGGGGGCGCTGCCAATCATGATGCCGTACACCAGCCACAACACCACCCCCACGGTAAACAGCAGATACATCATCAGCGAAAGGGCCCGCGTATCCCGCGTTTTCAAAATATGCCAAACCTGCGGCACAAAGGACGCCGTGGTGCATACAGCCGCCAGAAAACCGAGAATCTCTGTGGGGGACATGGGGGCTCCAGCGTTTAGGGGTTATTTGTCATGGCATTTGTCAATACCAAGCTTATACATCATAACATAGCATTTTGTGCGACAGACTTTACATTTTTGGCGACATTTGGTATCCTAGCCAAAGAAAACAAGGACAAACGTTTTATGACACCCCACCGTATCAACGCCCGTCTTTCCGGTCCCTTGGCCGATCATGTTGCCCATGTTGTGGGGCCTGATGGTCTTTATGAAACCCCCAGTGAATATATCCGCGCTCTGATTCGCCAGGATATGGCCCAAGGCACCGCCCACATTTATGCTAAAATCCGTGAGGGGCTTGAGGATATTGCCCAAGGCCGTATCCTGAAATCCCACGGCACGTGGGAACACGATAAAGCCGCTTTGACAAAAAGCGCATCCTAGGACGAAAACCATGGCCAATTTTTTCCTGACGCATCGCGCCATGCGCGATTTGTTGGAGATTGAGGCCTATTCCCTCGACACCTTTGGCGCATCCCGTACCCATCGATACATGGATGACCTTTATAGGGTGTTTAACAATCTCACCGAAAATCCCAACTTGGGGCAGCTGCGTCGCCATCGATCCGAACCCTTTCTGATGGCACCTGCGGGTCAACATTTTGTTATTTATCAGATTTCTGACCAAGGTATTATAATCGTTACCCTCCTGCATGGACGCCGTGACATCGAAGGGATTCTGGACCGATTGGCACATACAATCATGGATGATATGCCCCCTTGGGATGAACAATCCCATGAAATCCCTACTCCGCCACCTCCACCACCCGAATATCCAGCGCCGATCCCAAACCGTACTGATCCAGCGATGTGGCCATGGCGTCCATGTCAAACCGCGCCGGCACATCAAAACGAAACCCCGCCGTGACGCTGGCCCCATTTGCGGGCGCGGTGGTTAGGGTGACCTCACCGGTTAAGGCATTGACGGCATACCCCGATACCGGCAAAGCCACGCCCCCCACCGCCACCAAAACCGACCCCGCCACCGGCTTGGTGATGGGCCTAGCGTAACTGTATGTGCCAGAGATGTATGTTTTTCTTAGAAAAAACACCCTTTGCGTGCCATTGCCCGTGCCCAAAACCTGATCTGTGGCGGCGGGGCTGGCGGTGACGGAACAGGACTGATAATCCTGCCAATCTTGATACCGAAAGGCATACCCGCGCCCCCGCCGCGCCCGAAAAAAGGTCAGCAGGGCCTCCAGCTGCTGGGCCTTGCGCACGCCGTAGGCCACATTATAACGACACCGCGCATCCATCCAGTTGATGTTGCGCTGTTCATACCCCGCAAAGGAACTGACAATGGTCGTGGAAAACACCGGCCCCCCCGAACTGCCAAAGGAAATATCGGTGGGAAAACGAACATCGTGAAAGGTCATAAAAAATCTCCTCAAATAAAAAAATGGGCTTTAAAAATATGGTAAAAACCATTGTAAAATATGGAAATATCTTACAATAAGAAAACCCTATAAAGAATTTTCATCCAAGGCACTTAAGGCCTTTCTGATGCAAACCTCTAAAGGTGTCAAATGATCGTGAATCACGGATACAACGGTTTGGGGGTCGATTTGTCCTAAATAATCATGAACCAAAACATTCCGAAAACCCGTGATTTTTTTCCATGGCACTTCTGGATGTATTGCTTTAAACGCGTCTGGCAAGTGTTGCGTGGCCTCTGATAATGTCTGTAAATTGCGCAACGCCGCATGATAGAGAATATCATCTTCCCAAAGATCACCTCTTTTAAGAATACGGGCTATAGTCTCCATACAATCCAAAATATGAAGCGCATAAAGCCTCCAAGGCTTCTTTTCTCTCATAACCCCACAGCCTCCTGCAAAATATCGGCAGCAATGTGGCGATTCAGCTCGTGTTCCGGAATCAAATCAATTTTTCGGTGCAACAGGGTTTCCAGCGCCTCAGCCAGAGCCAAACGCTGGTCAAACAAATCATATCCCCGGGGAAACGTGACCAGAAAATCAATATCACTGTCCGGTGTTTCTTCCCCCCGCGCCACAGAGCCAAAGACTCGGACATTCTCCGCCCCATATTGACGGGCCAGATCCAAAATAGGATTTTTCTGAGTATGCAAAACGGTTAACAAACGCATAGGTTTCATCATACCAAAGACAAGAGAGTGGGGCCAAGGAAAAAAACGCGGAAAAAAAACACGTCTTGTTTTAACAAAAAATCCCTTGTACTCTTAAGCAGTCCTGAGAGGAGGTTATAAGATGAAAAACAATACCATAGTCCCCCTTGATCCCCATTTTCAGCAATTTATCGCCCATCAGATCGAAACCGGACGCTATGCCTCCGTCGCGGATGCCGTCCATTCTGGACTGCGGCTGTTAGAGGGCTACGAAACCAAACGAAACGCCCTCCGTCAGGCCCTGACCGATGGCGAAGACAGCGGCATCGTTCCCTATACCCTGCACGATCTTTTGAATGATTTGGATGATTCAGCCCCATGACGGCTTTTGTTCTTACACAAAAAGCAAGGGAGGATCTTCTATCCATCGGTCATTACGGGGGGACTTTTTTCCACTCACCACTCACCACTCCCTAACCACCCCTAACCCACCACCTCCAACACCGTGCGATAAATCACCTCGGTTTGCCATTCCCGTTGGGGGCGGCGCAGGTCGGTTTCCCGTTCCTGAAACCGGATGGCTTGCAACGTGGCCCCGGGGATGATGATGGCGGCGGGGTCCAGAACCTGATGCAGGGTTTGCACGATGCTGTTGCTTTCCCCCAGCGTTCGGGCGTTGGACCACAGGGTAAAGATCAAAAAATACTGATAAAACTGATGGGTGGACGTGGGCAGAAAACTCCCCAAATCCGCCCGCACCATCATATACGGCGCCTTCACATCCACCGGCGCCAAGGTATAAAGCCCCGTTAACTGATTCATCAAGGCAGGCTTGCCACTCAGCGATGCAGTCACGGCCTGAATCAACGTGTCTGAAAAATCCTTAATCATAAAACTATCCTTTCTAAACAATGAATAATAAAAATAAAATCAGGGGAGGGGGGGGCAGGGGAGGGGGGGAGACTGCCGTTTTTGAAAACGCTCCCTCGTTTTGTGATCCTTAATGTTGCGGAGCAAACGGGCTGCTGCTTGATAGGCCCCCCTTACTTGATCTATGACAAAAATAAACAAGATTCGATTATCATTTTGATATCGAAACATAAAAACCATAGTTTTTAAAAAATGATTTGCTTTTGAGAAATCTCAAGATTATAGTCTTTCCATGATACCATAAACAACTCTGGGAAAATCTCGTTATGTTAGTTACCGTTGATGTTGAACAAATCGACCGTCGAATTACAGAAATTAAACTCGAAATCGAAAAACTTGAGGGCAAAATTAAAAATCTTTCTTTTGAGAACAATGGCTTAGAGTCATTAAAAGCAGAGATAGAGAGATTTTCTGTAAAAGATGATAACCCAACTCTTCAGGAGGAAATTTTTCATCTCCTATCAATACACAAAAAATTAACAACTTTGGAAATTACCGAAAAACTACCCAAAAAAAATAAAACCTCTATTGCATCTACCCTCAGCCGTTTAAATAAGCAAGGATATCTAAAAAGAAACAACCGATTTTGGATATTAAAGCATACTGAAGAAGAAAAAGAGAATTCAGATCATGATCATTTTGATTTACTTTTAAGCGCTAACAAAAACAAAAATGAGGCCCAATAATGTCTGATACTCAATCCTTTTGTTTATTGATCGCCTTTATTGTAGCCTGTTTTGTTTTTAGAGATATGCTTAGCAACAAAACCATTACTGTTACAAAAGAAGAAAAAACCCATCTAAGCTTAAACGAAAAAACCTAACCATTTTTGTAAAACAACATCAGGTTTTAATCTCTCGGGGCCAAAGGTGTTCCCCAAAAGAGTGACTCCGTTTCTCCAGATGAACCTTGGTTTTTGGGGGAAAAATCCAGTCCTTTTGGATATTTTCATGGTCTTTCATGGGCAGAATTTCAAACAATCCACCTTCAGCAGTCGGTTTAGCGTAAGCAGTTGTCACCTTAAAAGGCCCCCCTGTCATAGGCATTTGAATGCGCACAGCCGACGGATCCACATGAACAGCGACAAAATCACCACGGCTTGACTGTTTAAGGCGAACAAACGAATGCGGGGGATGCAGCCAAGTTTCTTCCTGTGAATCGTAATTCTGTGTTGGCAAAACTTCCCAAAGCCCCTCTTGGCTTTCAATCGCTTGCGTTAAACGCCACATCTCACTGCCCTCATCAAGAAGCTCAACATAAATATCCATCACTTTTTGAGTGTTCATTTTACGGGT
>CANGYM010000078.1 GCA_947458145.1 Alphaproteobacteria bacterium
AATCGCCCTGAAATGGCAGTCAATGGCCTTGCCCTGCACCGGTTTGTGTTGCGCCGGTTTGTGTTGCGCCTTGCCATAACGGGCAAACATGGCTATGGTGGCAAAAAAGGGGAAGAGGGCTCATGATCCTGAAGCGTCTGTCGTTGACCCAGCGGCTTGTGGCCATGCATATGGTGATGTTTCTGCTTGCCTTGGTCACGGTGGCCGTGGTGGCGTGGGGATGGTCGTCCCTGTCGGGATACCGGTATTTTGTGACGGAGGAAGGTCGCACCATGGATGTTTTCCAGGGCAACCACCTGCAACAACGCTATACCCCCTGGAAAGAGGCCGCCCAAAGGGCCATCGCATCCCGAAAAGCCGCCGATTACCAAACGTTTGACAAAAAAAACGCAGAATACAAAACATCACTGGAGCTGATGCTGAAACAATCAGGCAATCCGGATTGGCAGGAAAACCTGCAAGCCACGCTGAGCAAGCTTTCGGCATTTGAGGAATCTTTGGAATCCCTAAAAGCCATTGATCAGGTGGATTTACGCCTGCCCCCCGAGCCCAAGAAAGACAGCAAGGAATCCCCGTCTGATTTGGAAGACAGCATCAAAGCCGCCCTGTCCCAACTGGGCCCCAAAGATGCCGCCCTGCAGGATCGTCTTTTGGATTTTCAGCTGGTTTTGACCAAGGCGAAATTGGCCATGCTGCGGTATCAGGCCTTTGAAAATCCGTCGGATTTGGCGTTGGTGCGGGAACATTTCCTGACACTGGATGACAGCATTCTGCAGATGCAGCAAAATGCCCCCGAAAAAATGAAACCGGCGCTGGAGGCTTTGGGCAAAAACATTTCTGCCTTTTTCGGGGAATTTGAAACGCTGGCCGGCAGCATTCAGGAACGCACCGCTCTGGTTGCGACCTTGGGCGGGGATTTTCTGGATAATGATGCCATCAATCCCCTTGTGGGTTTGTCGTGGTCCGTTTTGAAACCCAAGGGGTCAGAGCGATTGATTGAGCGTTTCAACAAAGTGTCCATGCTGTTGGTCCTTTCTGCCCTTTTTTCCGTCGGGGTGGCCGTTTTTGCGTTTTTTTACATCCAGCGAATGTTGGAAAAACCCCTGCGGGCCTTAACCAGTTACACCAGCCATGCCTTTTTAACCCGCAAACGTACCGAGGTCCCCGGCCACGCCCGTCATGACGAAATCGGTGTTCTGGCCCGCGCCATTCAGGCCCTGCTGGTTCATATTGATCAGAAAATTGAAGAAGAGGCCAAACGCACCCTGTCCAACCCCACAACCGCCCCCGTTACGACGGCCCCAGTGTCGGTTGCAGCGGGTGGGGTACCTCTGGGGGCAATGGCTGCGGAAAAATCCGAGGAATTGGCCCTGCTTCTGGAGGAAGTTTTCGGGTTCACCGATGATTTCATGCGGCGCAAAACTTTTGATCATGCCAAATCGGTGGAAACAGGGGAACTGGCCGATCAAACCCGCCAAAGCATCCAAAAAGCCGCGCTGAACATCCATGACATGATGACGGAATATCAGGACATGGCCACATTGTGCGGACAAATTTTGCGGAAAATGGGCCGTCACCATCAGGAAACCAAGCGTTTGGATGTGAAACTGTATAACCTGAGCATGGCAACAGACCGTTTTCAGGATCTGATTCGCGCCCTGCAGGGGTTTTGTCAGGATGTGGCCATGATGCAGCATAATTTAACGTTGGTTTCCTATCACCAGCCGGAAAAAGCTCTGGAGCAAGCCACGCACCAATTTTCCCAAATCCGCCAGCAGTATGATGAAGTTTCCCTGACCCTAGCCCACGAAACGGGTATTCTGAGTGGTTATCTGCAGGCCTGTCATGAAACGGTGAAAAGCCTGCAGAAAAACAACGAATCCCTGCAAACCGACACCCAGCAGCTGAGCACTCAGCTTTCCCAAAGCCCAGCGGGCCTGAAATCCCTGTACGAGATGCTGCAGGCCGTCAGTTTCCGCATTGGCCGTTTGGCTGTGGTTCTGCTGGAACACTCGGCTGATGCCGTTAAATCCAACGCCGCTGTGCACCGCCTGAGCAGTCTGGCGAAGGATCTCAGACGGTTTTTGGGCCAAGCTTCCTCCAAAACACCGACAAACCCAGCGCCTGCGCCCTCTGCACCCCCATCATCGCCCTCCTCTGGTGCGGCCCCCGCCCCTCAGGTTTCGGCCACGTCTTCGTTTTCATCCTAAAAAAACCATCGTTCCATTTCAGAGAGTCATGCCATGTTTGATTTGACCGCCCAACGCGCCCTTGTCACCGGAGCCTCTGGCGGTCTGGGCCAAGCCATCGCCCGCGCCCTGTATCATCAGGGGGCCGATGTTGTGCTCACAGGCCGCAACGAAGGCGCTTTGATGGCTCTGAAAGCCGAATTGGGCCCCCGTGCCCACGTCATCCCCGCGGATTTGGCCCAGCCCAGCGCGGCCCAAACCCTGATGGATCAGGCCGTGGAGGCCTTAGGCGGGGGCATTGAGATTCTGGTGAACAACGCCGGCCTGACCCGCGATGGTTTGTTGATGCGGCAATCAGACGACGATTGGGAAACGGTGCTGGCGGTGAATCTGACTGCCGTGATGCGTTTGTCGCGGGCGGCCCTGAAACCCATGATGAAGGCCCGCTATGGCCGCATGATTATGATCGGATCGGTGGTGGGATCCACGGGCAATGCCGGCCAAACCAACTATGTGGCCAGCAAGGCGGGGCTTGAGGGCTTTGCCAAAGCTCTGGCCCTAGAGGTCGCCCCGCGGGGGATTTGTGTCAACACGCTGTCCCCTGGCTTTATTGCCTCTGACATGACCCACGCGCTGAATGATGATCAGAAACAGGCCATCCTGTCAAAAATCCCCCTAAAAACCATGGGTACCCCTGAAAACATCGCCGCCGGTGTGGTCTTTCTGGCCTCGCGCGAGTCCGGCTATATCACCGGCACCACCCTGCACATCAACGGGGGATTGTTTACGGGATAGGGGGGATAGACAACGGAAAAACAGGCCATTTGGAAATTTGACTTTGCCAAAAGCCTGTGCTACAGCCTTACCTCGCATGGCTCGGTAGCTCAGCGGTAGAGCAGGAGAATCATAATCTCTTGGTCGGGGGTTCAAATCCCTCCCGAGCCACCATCACTATATGGTCTATACGCGTTTTTATGCCAATAGCTCTTAAGATTGTGATCGCCGTCACCATCATCCTCAGCGCGTCTTGGCTCTCCGGCAAACGCCCTGAATTGGCAGGCTTTTTAACCGCGCTGCCCCTCGTTTCTATCCTCGCGCTGGCCTTTTCCTATACCGACCACGGCAGCCTTGCCTTGTCTTCCAAATACGCCCGCAGCATTATCCTTGCTGTGCCCGTGTCGTGGCTGTTCTTCGTGCCGTTTTTCTTTGCCGAACGCTTTCATTTATCGTTTTGGCAAACGTGGGGCTTGGGATTATTGCTGCTGGCGGGTGGTTATTTCCTGCATCAGGCCATTTTGCGTTGGCTGGCTTAGGTGTTTGCTTGCCTAATCATAAACAATGCCATTATATAAAAATATTGTTATGAATGAGAAATATCGAACTTTATTCACATCGCTCAAGCCAATGGAAAGTATCACCAGCTGTAAAGAGAATCCCTTGTTTCTCTGTTTCAGAGCCTAATCTTAATGGTGTCAAATGGCCTGTGATATCCACACCACCACTTTCTGGCTTCCATATAGCCTGCCAACTATTGCCATTCAGGGCGTAAATAGAACGACGGGTAAACACTAATATATCATTACCGTGTAAGGGCTCATAGAATTCGGTGAACGAGTCGGGGCTTTCTTCTGGTATGTTTACCAACTCAATCACCCAGCTACCGTCTTTTTGTAGCAACTCATAAAGTGGTGTTGTTGAGTATTTACCATCAGTGAAAGTAGAGTAGAAAATACGCTTCTGACTAGATACGATAGAAAAACGACCACGCTGAACCTGTGGGCCAGACGCAACCATCCATTTTTTCCCATCGTAGAGGTGGACCTTTTTATCTTTTCCCCAATAGGCTGTGACGCCTGCAAATTCAATATCTCCCAGTGACCCATCTAATTTGCCCAGCGAATAGATTTTTTCCAGCTTCCCGTTTTTAAATATTTTGCCGGCTTCTTCAAAAATCATCGTTTTTAAAAGGGGGCTATACGACCATCCTCCAAGATTCTTGATTGAAATTAAATTATCTCGTTCAAAGCCTGTGCGCTTGGTCAGTAGGCTCAAGAAAAATCCTTCTTTCGGGCGCAAGCGGATTAATTCTCCAGTTCGCCACTCATTACCTTCTTGTATCATTTGAAACAGGTGGTCATACTGCGCTCCAGCAATATAAAACCAGTTGTTTTGTAATGGGTAGAGGGCATCCCAACCATTATAATCATCCCCAGAATTGATATCCTGAAAAAGTGCCGTAGACCCATCAAGGTTTAGTAAATAAAATCCACTTGAACTAAGTACTGCGACTTTTTCAATCTTGGGTAGGTACGTTGACATGTCCGCACCACCAAAAATATCAAGTGGTTTTAGAGCAGATTTTGTCCATAAAGCCACAGTTGTATAAGGCGGTTTATCTTGGCTATACGTTAGCAGCCAACCATTTAAACCTTCGCTCCATAAGATATCACGAACGTCGCTTGGGAAGTTTGCTAAGCTGGAATTAACTAATCGAGCTGAAGACTTAAAATCATATTCATATAATTTCGGTTGATATGTTTTTGAGCCATCTTTCTCGATCCATCTTCCATCAACAAATAATATTCTATCTTCTAATGGAGAGTAACGCGATTCAGAAAAATCCGGATACGGTTCAATTAATTGCGGCTGTTTGAAGATTTTATCATCAGGAGAAAACTGCCATAATACGGACGCAATGTCACTGATATATTTTTTGCTCTCGTTGGTAAAAACAGATATGTCATTATGCGCGATGACCCGATTGCTTCCATCAAGTTTTTTCCAGTACCTTGGCAGTATGGCCTTTCCATCTCTACCGCTCTCCAATAATGGATTGTTTTTGATATCGTCTGATAGATAAGGCTGCGGTACCGCAATATCGTATATACAGTAACCACTAGCATTTGCTGTGCTGCTCAGAAACGAAACTACCCATAAGGGAAGCAGTGCATAGCGCATAAAGTTATTAAACATCATAGCTGCATGTTATTACAGTTTATCACTCATCACAATATATTTATGTCATATACTCTTGGTATGTGTTTAGTCCCTCAATCTTGTGGTATTCTGTATGAAAGTATCAAGGAGGTTGATTTATGGGCAGTGTACACCATGCTAACGCCAAGACGACGGTTCGCGTTCGAAAAGAAATACAAGAGTCTAAAGAGAGCATCGCTAAATTAGC
>CANGYM010000079.1 GCA_947458145.1 Alphaproteobacteria bacterium
CCCGCCTTGTCAACGCAGGCAAACCTAAACGCTGCGCCCTCATCGCCGTCGCACGGAAAATCATCACTATTATCAATGCACGGTTGCAAAACCACCACTGCATACAACCTGAATTTATGAGTAGATGACGATGGGCGTAAGTCCTATTAAAATTTGTCCGGTATGACGCTGTATGGACCTTAACAGCCCTGTTCCAAACACACCCGCACAATGTCCCCATAAATTTTGGACAGGCGCATCAGGTCGTCCACATCGCACTGTTCGTTGATTTTATGGATGGTGGCGTTGGGCAGGCCCAGTTCGATGACGGGGCAGTAATCCTTAATAAATCGCGCATCCGACGTGCCGCCGCTGGTGGATAATATCGGGGGGGTGCCCGTGATGTCCTGAATCACCCGCGTGACGGTTTGCACCAGGGGGTGGTGGGCGTTTGTAAAAAAGGCCTCTGACGAGCAATCCGTGGTCAGGGTGTAATGGGGGCCGGATGCGGGCCCCTGCGGCAGAACCCGTTGACAGGCCTGATGCAGGCGATCCGACAGGCTTTGGGCCGTATGATGGGCATTAAACCGGATATTTAACCGAACCGTGCAGGACGGGGGAATGATGTTGGTGGTCCCGTTGCCCGTATCCACGCTGGTGATTTGCAATCCTGATGGGTCAAAATGCGGATGCCCCTGATCCAGCGGCTGCTGCAAAAGAATCCCCAAAATAGCCACCGCATCATGCAGCGGATTATGGGCAAAATGGGGATAGGCCACATGCCCCTGCGTCCCGTAAACCGTCAGGACGGCATTCAAACTGCCCCGACGGCCAATTTTCACGGTATCGGCCACGGCGTTGGCACTGGTGGGCTCCCCCACCAGACACATATCGGGCAGCAGGTGATTGTCCTTTAACCACGACAACACGGGTTTGGTGCCGTGAATCCCGGGGCCTTCTTCATCCGCTGTCAACAACAGGCTGAGGGTGCCGTTGTGGTCACTCGGCATATCCTGCAATGCGGCCAAAAAGGCAGCAATGGCCCCCTTCATATCCGCCGCCCCGCGGCCCCAAATTTTGCCCTGATCCAACGTCCCAGAAAACGGGGGGTGAATCCAATCCGTCAGCGGCCCCGTGGGCACCACATCCACATGGCCCGCAAAGCACAGATGGGGGGAACCTTCCCCGCGATGGGCGAACAGGTTATCCACGCGGTCTTTGCCTTCCCCAAAGGGCAACCGCACACAGGTAAAGCCCATGGGCTGTAACCACGCGGTGATCCTATCCAGCGTCCCCGCATCATTCGGCGTAACGCTGGGGCAACGGATCAAATCCACCAAAAAAGAAACCGCATCTGTCATTATGCCCCCCCGATACTTGCTGCCTCTGGCGTGCTGGCCGTGACATGAATGGACCGTTTGGGATAGGGGATTTCAATCCCATCCTTTTGGAACCGTTCATAAATCCGTGTTCGGATATCGCTGCCCACCCCCTGCAGGGAAAAGACGTTTTTGACAAAACACCGCAGTTCCAGCTGCAGAGCGCTCTCGCCGAAATCCTTGAGCAGCACAAAGGGCTGGGGCTTGCGCCGGACCTCTGGATGCTCTTGGGCGGCGGCAATCAGAATGTCCTTCACCCGTTTCAAATCGCTGTCATAGGCCACACCCACCGCAATATCCAAACGGGCCACCGTATCGTGCAACATCCAGTTCGTCACCGTTTCCGTCACCAACTGGGAATTCGGCACGATGATGGAGGCATTTTGAAACGTTTCAATTTCCGTGGACCGCACGCGGATTTTGCGCACCACCCCCTGATGCTCGCCCAGGGCAATCCAATCGCCGACGCGAATGGGACGTTCAAACAGCAAAATAATCCCTGAAATAAAATTGCTGGTCACGGCCTGTAACCCAAAACCGATCCCCACCGACAACGCCCCCAGCACGATGGCCAGATTTTCCATATTCAGGCCCAGGGCACTCATCCCCGAGAGGATAGCAATCCCCATCCCGACATAGCCGGTTAAAGCATGAACCGCATTTTTCAACCCCCCATCCACGCGGGTATAGGGCAAAACACGCTCAGAAAAAAACCATTGGGTGATGCGGGTGGCCACATAAATGATCAAGAAAATGGAAATGGCCGATCCAATGTTCAGAAAATCAAAGGTCACTTTGCCGATGGTCAGACCACTGCCGTATTGATCCATCCACGCCTCTAAACTTTTGGGGGGCATCCCCCAAAACGACAGGGCCACCATGAACAGGAACAGGGCCAAAACGGGCTCTAAAATCACAATCCCCAGGGCGGATTTTTCAGATCCCGTTGTTTTGTCTTTGCCGCTGGATATGCGGCGCATGATCCATAAAAACGCATGCCGAAACACCCCAAAGGACAGCATGGCCACCAACGTCACTGTCACGTTAAACGCCAAATACACCGCCAGCGACACATACCCCAGCAAAATCGCCGGAAACACACACACCAACGCCAAGCGCATCAAAAACAAAAAGCCATTGCCAATCCATGTGTGATCCGCTTTTTTTTCGGTGTGAAAATCATCATCATCATTGCTGGGGGCGCGAAACCGCAGGGGCTTTAGGACAATCAACATCACACCAGCCAGCGCCAGGGTAAACACCACAGACCCCACATCATGGACAAACCCCTGGGATCCAAACAGATGGACCCTAAGGGCAAACGTCATCACCGCCAGCATCAGCCCATAAAACAAACGGCGTGTATTCAGAACGCCCGCCGTTTCCATGAATTTCTGTGACAAAGGGGGCAACTGCGTTTGAATATACCCCAAAATCGCCATGACCAAAATCACCATGGCCACACGATCCCACGCGCTAAACGTGTTGAAAAACGCGGAAGCGTCCGTTAAAAACCCATCAAAAGAAAACGCCGACCAATCCAAACGCGTCAGCAGCGTATCGCGCAGCGCTTTTTTTTCCAGATCATCCAGCAGGTTCATCAATTCATGCGCCTTGGACAAGGCCAACGTGGCGCGTTTGTTGCGGCTGTCAATTTCAACGATGGTGTTTTTCAGTTTTTTCCGCTGGGCCTCGATGCGATAATCCACCGGCTCCCCTTTTTGGGGATCGGGGCCCAAGGCCGACAACAGTTCGGTTTGGGATTGTTTCTGGGACAGGGCCAAATCCGCCTGTTTTTTGGCATCGGCGCGGATGGTTCTTAGGGTCTCTCGCCACGTTTTTGTTTGTTCCGGCGTGATGGCGTCTTCGTTTTTGGCAATGGCCCGATCCATGGCCGTTAATTGATTATTCCACTGGCGCACTTGGGAATCAAAGCTGGGCTCGGCCGCCGCAACGCCCGCATGAATGATAAACAAAAAGGCAAAAAAAAGAACAAAGCCCTTTTTAATCATGAGGCCACCCCCTTTAAAAACGTCACCGCGGCTGCGCGTGAAAGCTGATGTTGATCCCCCGTTGCCATCATTTTTAACGTTAAGGTTCCCGCGTCACCATCCGCCTGCCCCACAAAGACCACGTGGGGGATGCTGCGCTGCGCGGCCTTTTTCAGGCGCTTTTTCAAAGATCCCTCTGCCCACACCACGGTGGAAAAGCCGGCGTTTCTGAAATCCTGCGCCAGTGCCTGCGCATAAAAGGACGGGGTGTCTTCCTCTGGTATCACCACCACAGAAACGCCCTGAATATGGGGGGACAGCGTGGCCAACATCAAACGCTCAACCCCCGCCGCCCACCCGACACCAGGCAAATCCGGCCCCCCCATGGTTTTCACCAGACCATCATAACGCCCCCCCGCCAGCAAGGTTCCTTGGGCCCCCAAGCCCCCATGCACCCATTCAAACGTGGTGTGAACATAATAATCCAGCCCCCGAACAATGCGTGGATTGATTTCAAAGGGAATGCCTAGGACGCGCAACCCCTCACAAACCCGATCAAAATGCGCCCGCGCCTCAGGGGTTAAAAAATCCTGCAAAGCGGGCGCCCCGATGAGGGCCTGATGGTCCGCGGGGTCTTTGCTGTCCAAAATCCGCAGCGGATTGGTTTGCAAACGACGCTGGCTGTCGGCACTCAGGGTATGGGCCACAGGGGTTAAATGCTGTATCAGGGCGCAGCGAAAGGCCGAACGGCTTTCAGGATCCCCCAAGGTGTTAATCTGCAATCGCGAATCCTCAGCAATCCCCACCGCGGTTAAATACCGCCACGATAACAACAGAGATTCCACATCGGCCTCTGGCGAGGCCTCCCCAAAATGCTCAACCCCCACCTGATGAAATTGACGCAGGCGGCCCTTTTGCGGGCGTTCATAGCGAAACATGGGCCCCGCATAGGCCAAATGGGCCGGCATATCCTGATGCAATCGGTTGGACAACAGCGCCCGAACGATTCCCGCCGTCCCCTCGGGCCGCAAAACCAAGGGATCCCCGCCGCGGTCCAACAGGGTATACATTTCCTTGCTGATCACATCCGAGGTTTCCCCCAAAGAGCGGGAAAAAACCCCCGCCTCTTCGAGCAGGGGCGTCAGGCAAGGGGTGTAGCCAAACAACGAAACCTGTTCCCAAAACAGCGTGATCAGAGAGAGAAGATGAGCCCCCTCAATCCCCACATAATCCCGCATCCCGCGAACGGGCTGTAAATCTAAACGCTCCGGCCCTGTCATGACGTCAAAAGCGCATCCAGTTTGCCCTGATCCTCTAGGGCGTGCAAATCATCACATCCGCCGATGTGCCTGCCATTGATAAAAATTTGCGGCACCGTTGTGCGCCCGTTGGCTTTTTCAATCATCTCAGAGCGCAAGGCAGGGTTATCAGTGATTTCAATTTCCTGAAACGCCGCACCTTTTTTCGCCAGCAAGGCCTTAGCCCGCACACAAAAGGGGCATGTTGTTTTCGTATAAATCAGAACGGTCATGGTTTGGGCCTGTTATGTATAAGAAATGCCACTTTACGATGGCACCTTGGGCTTAGCAAGGGGCGTGTCACACAATCCCGCCATCAACCGCATCGATGGCGGCTTTTAAGGCGTTTTCTTTCCCCCCTAGCATCTCAACGCGTGCTTTGTGTTCCGCCACAACCTCGTCCCCTGCCTTGGCCACAAAACCAGGGTTATTCAGGCGGCCTAGGACGGCGGCGCGTTCTTTTTGAGTTTC
>CANGYM010000080.1 GCA_947458145.1 Alphaproteobacteria bacterium
AAAAATCGCCAGCACGCCGTCCCCCATGTATTTATCGACGATGCCTTGGCAGGATCGAATGTCCTCCACAATCACTTCGTACACCATGTTCAGCAGGGATACGGTCCGCGCCGCCCCCAAGCGCTGGGTAATACCGGTAAAATCACGTATGTCGGTGAACAGGACGGTGACTTGGCGCTCGGTCCCGCCCAAATCCACGGTGGGGTTTTGCAGCATGCCCTCCACCACCGTTTGGGGCATATAGCGGGACAGCATTTGCCGCTCCCGCAAATAATGCAGGGCATCCAGATATGATGCCAGCAGAGATCCCATCAGGGTCAAACGTTGAACCTCAACCGTGCGAAAGGGCTCTTTGCGGGTCAGCACCATCATCAGGGGCGGGGCAGCCTCAACAGGTATGGGGAAATACAATCGGGGACGGCCCCCTGCGGCGGGGGTATTGTCAATGCTGGCTTGGTCATACCATGGCACGGATACCACCCGATCCACACGCATGTCCCGAATGTTCGATGCCATCACCGCCCCCGTTTGGTTCACAATAAAGGCATCCGTCCAATGGGAAATAAAATCAATGGCCTGTTCCAGCAAATGATTCCGATCCAAAATTTTGGAAAACGTTCGGGCCGCATCCAGCAGGGTGTTTTGGTCCCGATACATCTCCAGAACCTCAGAGGACAGCTCGTACTGCAAAGTGGTGTGATGATCCAGCGCCGCCAGAACCGTTTGACACAGATTCAAAATATCCTGCGGCACCTGTTGATCCGTTTGGTACACCAGCGACAGGCTGCCCGATGTTAAAAAATGGGTGGGGGTGGCGGGGTCTAGGGAATCATCCTGCTCCCACGTGTAAACCACGGTATCCTGCAGCAAAATGGAAAGGCTGGAGGCCGTTAATGTGCGAATCAGGGACGCGAGCAGCCCCGAATCCTTAAGCGTTCGCAGCAGTTTACGCCCTTTGGCGTGCATAAGGCCTCACGATACCGTAACGGATAAAACAGAGGCCACCTTGCCCAACAAAGCATCCGGATCAAAGGGTTTTGTCACATAATCATCGGCCCCAACATCATGCCCATGGGCGCGATCCGCGCTTTGGCCACGGGCGGTCAGCAAAATGATATACGGGTTATAACTTGCCGATAAATGTTTGATTTTTTGACAGGCATCAAAACCATCCATCTCCGGCATCATGACATCCATCACGATGACATCGGGATGTTCCCGATTGGCCAGATCCACCGCCTGATGCCCGTTGCTGCCCATCAGCAGGTCGATGTTATGATTCTCCAGATCCTCCAGAGTTTGCTCTAGCAGGATGCGGATGTAGGCTTCATCATCAACGATCAGGACTTTTTTCGTATGCATAGGGATCATCATAACAGAATCAAGCCCCTAAGTCCACACTCTCAAAGCCCCTTATCAAAACCTCCATACAACCTTCCCTAAAAGGGCAGCAGAATGTCCAGCATTTCGGATCCATAACGGGCCCCCTGAATGTCACTGATGTGGCCACGGCCGCCGTAGGAAATCCGTGCCTCAGCAATTTGGTCATAGGAAACGGTGTTTTTGTTGGTGATGTCTTCCTGCCGGATGATGCCGGCAATTTGCAGCTCGCGCACTTCGTAATTCACCCGCACCTCTTGCCGTCCCAGAATCACCAGATTCCCGTTGGGCAGTTTTTGCGTCACCACGGCGGCCACTTTCAGATTGATCTGTTCTTTGCGGTCAATGGTGCCATCGCTTTTGTTGCTCAGGTCGCTGCTGGTCTCCACCAGATTCGTGGGGTCCACGGCATCGGGCAAAATTTTCCCCAGGTAACTTTCCAGCCCCAAAACACTGGGGGCGGCCATGGAATCGCTGTTTTGGCGGGAACGCTCCGATGTGTTATCCAGTTTGGCATCATCATCAATGGTCACGGTCACCGTCAGCAAATCGCCCACATCATGGGCCCGCAAATCTTTAAAAAACGACTTGCTGCCCTGACGCCACAGGGATCCTGTGGCCGCGGGTGCCTCCACCATGGGCGGCGGCACGGGAATGGACACCGGACGGTATCCGGCGGCTTGTGTGGGGTTTTCGATGGTGGTCAGTTCCGGCGGTTCCCCCACGCGGGAAGCCCGATCCAAAAGCGACGCGCACGCCCCCAAAGACAAACACAGACTGGCTAAAATAAAATGACGAATCACGGCAGGACTCCTTCGCTGGCCACAACAACGTTGGCCGATTGTTTGCCGCTGACCACAGCGGATATGACTTTTTTGCTGGTTAGATTCATCACGCGAATGACATCACCCATGGCCCCATCGTCCATGGCTTGACCTTGGGTGGTTAAGCGCATTTGGTTGGTTTGCACCGTCAGGGTGATCAGGTCTTTTTTACGCACCAAAAGGGGGGCGGCGATGGCATTTTTGCGAATGATGGACCCTTCCCGCAGGGTCCGTTTGACCTCCATCCCCACCAGAGATTTCAGGTCCACCACGGCGTTGCTGGACAGGTCCCGCTCGGGCACCGTGATGGTTTGCAAATCTCCCTCTGCAATAATCTCCCCCGTGGACAGGGTGCGGGCGGGGACGTAAACCTCCACCGTCTCTTCCTCAGCCAGGGCTGGCCCTGAAAAGGAAACAAAGATCATCAATAAACTAAGAATGGTTTTCATGGGACTTAGGCCTGATTGCGGGTTTGCATCATTTCATCGGTGGTTTTAATCACCTTGGAATTCAATTCATAGGACCGCTGGGCCTTAATCAGGTTGGTTAACTCGGTGACGGGATTGACGTTGGAACTTTCCAAAAACCCCTGATTGATTTTCCCAAAACCCTCTGCTTGGGCCACATCCACAGTGGGGGCGCCAGAGGCTGGGGTTTCCAGAAAATAGCCATCCCCCGTGGCCTCCAGCCCCGCCGCGTTGACAAATTTGGCCAATTCGATCTGGCCCACAACGGTGGGGGCGATCTGACCATCTTGCTTAACGGACACTTCGCCGGATGCGTTGATGGTGATATCAATGGCATTGTTGGGGATGCTGATGGTGGGCTCGATTTTATAACCGTCCTTGGTGACGATTTCCCCCGCATCATTTAACTGCAAAGACCCCGAACGGCTGTAGGCCGTATCCCCATTGGGCAACGTCACCTGAAAATACCCATCTCCCGTAATGGCCATGTCCAAGGGATTGCCGGTTTGTTCCAGCGTCCCCTGTTCCAGAATCCGGTAAATTGCGCCGGTTTTGACCCCCAGTCCGATTTGAATCCCCGTGGGGACCAAGGTATCGGCGTCACTGGATGTTGTGCCGACGCGGCGGAATTGTTCGTACATCAAATCCTGAAATTCCGCACGCTGCCGTTTAAAGCCCGTGGTGGTCATGTTGGCGATGTTGTTGGAAATCACAGAAACGTTGGTTTCCTGGGCGGCCATACCTGTGGCGGCGATGTTTAAAGCTTGCATAGTTGTGTTCCTAAGGTTTAGTTGCGACCACTTAATTTCCGGATGGCATCACGGATGCGTTCGTCTTCGTTGGTGACAATACGCTCGGCCCTTTCATAGCCCCGCGCAATGTCCACCATTTCGGTCAGGGCCACCACGGGATTAACGTTGGACCCCTCGATCATGCCCTGCATGATCTGAACGTTCTCCCGTTTGCCGTTGGGGCTAAGGGTGGGGGGGGCTTGATAGCGGCCGTCTTCCATCTTTTTTAGCAGCAGTTCATTGTCAAATTGGGCCACCTGCATTTGACCCACGTTGGCGGCATCCGCCAGAATGGTGCCATCGCTGGTGATGACGACTTGGCGGGCGGTGGTGGGAATGGACAAGGCTGCCCCCCCCTCACCCATAACGGAAAACCCCTGCGTGTTCACCAGTTGGCCCGTGGTGTTGATGCGAAAACGGCCATCGCGGGTATAGGTGACCTCCCCCGTGGTGGGATGTTTCACGGCAAAAAAGCCGGCCCCCTGCAGGGCCACGTCATAGGTATGCCCCGTTTCCTCCAGCGGACCGTTGGTTACATTCCGCACCGTCCGTGCATCCTGAACATAGGACACGCCCTGACTGCGGAAATCTTTTTGCAGAATCTCTTGAAACAGGGGCTTTTCTTCGCGGTAACCATGGGTGTTCATGTTGGCCACATTGTTGGCCGTCATATCCATACGCCGCCGCATGGCATTCATATGGGACAGCGCAACATAAAGGGTTGAGTCCATAAAAAAAACCTTTCGATGATGGTTTTGTTTTTTTCTAGGGACTGTTGCAAAGGGTGTGCCAAGGCCTAAGGCAGGGGCGGCAAAAAATTATTTGATTTTTTTCAGCAAAAGTCATACTATTGTGAAATTTTAATGGTTTTCAGTACATTGTGGGGCTATAATGGAACAAATGGATTTTGCGGTTTTTTTAAAAAGAAATCAAACGTATAAATCGATCTGTGACGGATTTTCTGAATTATTTAATCTTCTTTTCGTCACCGCGTTGGGTTACCGCCATCAAATTGATTTGCATTTGAATCAAGGGCCGTCAAAATTACTTGATGAAAAAAAACAACAGCTGTTCTCTTGTATGGAAGATATTTTGTCTCGTATCGAGGAACCATATGCAGCGGAAGTGCAGGCAGCCTTTGACGCGTTTAAGCAACAGCATGGAAAAGACAAACCAGTCCACGCGCCGGTAGAATTTCAGCAGATTTTGGACGCTTTTTTAGAAGTGGTTGAAAAACAAATAAAGACCCCCCCCCCCCACAGGAACAACCGAATCTTTTGATCACAAATTCTTTTTTAGATTATCTAGGCCGAACATCGCAACCTAGATCCTTGCTATTAATAACTTTTTCTGCCTTGTTTCGACCCGAAGAGGACATAGCCGGATTATCTGAATTGATGCGATTTTTGGAAGAGGATAGTGAGCCCTTTTTACAAAAGGGCGCCTCTATTCAACCTCCCTTTGAAATAGATTTACATAAAGATGTTCTCCAAAAAAAAAGAGAAGAATATTTATCTGTTAAGTCCCACTAACTTATGGTTAGGATTATCCTTAAATAAGTGTGGCTGATTTTGATAGGAAAGCAAGAGGAAATCGTAGGGAGTTTGGAATTTGAGAGCTTTGAGTTTTTTTTGATAATTATG
>CANGYM010000081.1 GCA_947458145.1 Alphaproteobacteria bacterium
GCCCGGTTGTTGTGGTGTTTGATCGACGTTGGCGACCGGCGGACCCTCTTGGTCATCGTTCTGTGCGTCGACGATGCTCTGTAGCCGGCCTAAAAGCTTCTCTATCTCCGCCTCTGGGTTCAGCCACCAATCGGTCGACCAGATACGGTGAATACGCCAGCCGAGGCTCTCGAGGACGTGCTGCCGTAGGCGATCGCGATCGCGGGCGGTAGCGCCTGAATGGTATGAACGCCCGTCGCACTCGATGCCCAAGATGTAGCGCCCGGGCGCACGGGGATCCACCACGGCCAGGTCGATACGGTAGCCCGAGCAGCCCACCTGAGGATGCACCGTCCAGTTACGATCCCGCAGCGCCCGGATGACCGCCGTCTCGAACGGACTATCGGGCGCCAGGCCCGTGGGCAGGCTCTGTTCCACAAGGGCACGCGGACCCTTGAGAGCGAACTCAAGATAGTTTTTCAGATCCTTGACCCCGGCGGCCCGTACACGGGCGAGGTCGATCTGCTCCGGCATCAACGAGCTGTAGATGATTACGCTTTCCCGCGCTCGAGAGATCGCCACGTTCAGACGCCTGTGTCCCCCCTCGCCGTTGAGCGGGCCGAAGTTCATCAACATCTTGCCTGCGGCATCTTTACCGTAGGTGATGGAGAAGAAAATCACATCGCGCTCGTCGCCTTGTACGTTCTCAAGGTTCTTGATGAACAGCGGCTCTCTGACGCTCGCTGCGATGGCTCTGTCCAGCTCCGGGCTGGCGTTCCGCCGAGCATCGAGCAATGTCTCGATCAGATCTTGCTGAGGCTGGTTGAAAGTCACTACGCCCAGCGAAAGATGCTTCTTTTCGGGTGACAGGAAATGCTGCTCGATACCCTTGATGATCGCCTCCGCCTCGGCTCGGTTCGTCCGGGAGCCGCCACGATCATAGACACCGTGTATGCGCTCGAATCGGACTGCCACATCATCGGTGACGGGTGACGGAAAGGTCACAAGACGGGAATCGTAGTAGTTGACGTTGGAGAATGTGATGAGGCTCTCGTGGCGGCTGCGGTAGTGCCACTTGAGGCTCAAGCGGTTCATGCCCGCACCTAAGCACTCATCAAGAATGCTCTCGAGGTCGTCGACATGTTCCGGTGCTGCGCCATCCGAGTCTCCGTCGGTAGACTTCATGAAGAAGTTCGTCGGCGGCAGCTGCTTGGGATCACCCACCACCACAAGCTGCTTACCGCGGGCGATGGCGCCAACGGCATCCCACACCGGGATCTGCGAGGCTTCGTCGAAGACCACCAAGTCGAACTGCGCATAGCCCGCATCCAGATACTGCGCCACCGACAGGGGCGACATCAGTAAGCAGGGCTTAAGTTTCGGCAGTAGAGTAGGCAGCCCACGGATAAGTTGTCGTACCGGAGCATGCCCTCGCTGCCGCTGAAGCTCCCGGCGTAAGCGCCCGAGTTCGCTGTCCGCAGCGACCACCGCAGCGGCGGCCGTCGGAATACGACCCGCCAAAGTGGCCGCGATGTAGCGCTCAGTAAGCTTTTGGAAGCGATCATCCGCTTGGCGGAACTCGCGGATCTTCCGTTCGTGATCAGCGCTCGAGAAGCCCCGCAACGTCGGGTCGTTGTCTATGGTCTTCTTCAACCACCAGCTCCGGTAGCTGTACTCGAAATGCGCCTCGACATCGGGCAGTGCGACGGCGCCACCTTCTAGCGAGGAGACAAGGCCCTGCAACCCTTGTGTGATGGCGACATTGCGTGCATTACGCCATAGGCACCACGGCTGGATCTGACGGCGGGCCGACTGCCAGCCAGCAAGGACCCGCTGTACGCGTTCAAGGGCCGCGTCTGCGTGCGGCGGACCGGAGACAGACTCGGTCGGGCTGGCGAGGTCCACCAGGGTGTTCATGCGTAGCCGCAAGTCACGCCATGCATCCATGAACCCGAGCAGCGCCCTTCCAATGGCGGCGTCTGGTGCCAAGAGCGCTCTGTTCTCAGAGACGAGCGGCTGCAAAGCAGCGCGTAGTGCCGTCAGCTTTTCAGGCTCCCCGTTGGACAGCTTGACCACCGCGGCATCGAACCTGGCAGCCCACTGCTCGTGGCGTTGCAACGCCGTCCAGTCGGTCTTGAGGCCCGCGTAAGTACCTTGCAGCAGGCTCTCAGCTTCCGCCTGCATAGCGGTCAGGATCTGGTCTTCCTCGTTGACGTCAGCCAAGGGCGCCAACATGGCCTCGATCGCAGCGGCACTCGGTGGTTTACCGTCGGCCCGAACTGCCGCCAGCTTGCCGGCAACGGCGCGGATGGCAAACCACGACTTCGGCCACCAACTGCCTATCGCCTGACGCCACTCTCCTTGAAGAGATACGGCATTGAGCTTGGCGAGCTGTTCGCTCCACCCCTCTCCCACCCGTTCCCAGTGGGCTGTTCGCTGCTGGCCGTGCTTAGCGAGGGCATTCACCCGAGTACGAACCCCTGCGTCGTGGGCTTGGCGGGCAAGACCGGGGGGTACTTTGGGAGCAGCCAAGAGTGTGTCGGCGAGATCGCCGAGCGCTTCGTAGGCTTCAAGCGCCAAACCCTGCGTAGATAGACCCACCGCCTTACCGACGGGTTCGGCCTTTTCGCGTAGCTGCCGGATAGAGATGTCGAGAGTGGTCGCGGCGTCCAACAGCGAGTCTTGCCAGCTTGGTGACCAATCATTACGACCGATCAGCGCGAGTGGATGTCCGTTCAGCGTCCCAAGCGCCCCCGCCAGAGTGGACATGCGCCGCGAGGTCTCCCGAAGACCGTCGAGTTGCTCACGGGAGTGCGTCAGCGCATCGGACCATGGCATGGGGGACGGATCGGCCCCAACACACTCGATGCAGCTGCCGATGGCATCGTAGACGGTGAGACCGTTGGGGTATCCCTTGTGCAACGAATCGACCAGTGCATTGAGCTCCGATCGCAGTTGGGCCAGACGTTCAGCCTCGCGCGTCCAGTCCTCCGCGGTCCTGCTTCCGGCGATGTCCAGGGATTTACCCAGTTGCTGCAGGACTTCGGACTTCTTGGCCTTGGACGAGTGCAGCTCAAGACAGAACGCTCCGAGCCCGATGCTCTCCAGGCGACGGTTCACCACCTCAAGGGCGGCCATCTTCTCCGCGACAAACAACACCGTTCGGCCTTTGGCCAGGGTGTTCGCGATCAAATTAGTGATGGTCTGACTCTTTCCGGTACCCGGTGGGCCCTCGAGCACAAGATCTCGACCATCGTCTACTGCGCAGATGGCGCCAAGCTGTGAGGAATCCGAAAGCATCGGAGCGAGGATGTCTTGCGGTTTGTAGTACGCATCCAGCCGTGAATAGCGCTCGTCGGAAGCCTCCTGAGCGAAAGCCTCGCCAGGATGATCGATGAGATGTTTAACGACCCGATTGGTCTTGAGCTGGTCCGTGCGGTCCGCCAGGTCTTTCCACATCAGAAACTTCGTGAACGAGAAATTCGCGAGATAGGCCTGCTCGATCACCTCCCACTTCGGGATCTCGCGCACCGCCAGCCGGAAAGCCTGCAATACCTTCGCGACATCCACCCCCCTATCATCTTGCGGGAGCGTATCGAGCCCCGGAATACGCATCTCGAAGTTGTTTTTCAGGAGCTGCAGTAGCGTCGGGTTGATGATCGCTTCGTCGTCATGGCGTGTGAGTCGGAAGCCGCTGCGCACCGACTGTCGTGTGAGGCTCACTGGTACCAGCAGGATCGGTGCGAGGTGACTTGCCTCCGCCTTCTCGGCCTCGGTCCAGCGCAAGAACCCGAGAGCGATGTAGAGCGTGTTGGCGCCGCCTTCCTCAAGGTTGGTGCGTGCGGCACTGAAGACCGCCAATAGGTGACCATCGAGTGCGTCCTGCGCCACCTTGGCAATGAGTTCCTTTCCGACAAGCGCCTCGGCCGCCATATCCTCGATCGGAGCACGACCGCCGCGGTTGGCGTGGACCTGCGCCGAGCGCGGATCGTTGCCCTCCATCAGCGTCGGCATCGGCTTAATCCGGAATTCCACGCCGTCGGCCAAAGCGTCTTCTAGAGCTGCGAGGTCCGGCGCGATGAGCTGCATCGTCGCCTTAGTCGGCTTGAAGTTCAGCAGCTTGTTACGGAGCGTCAAGTCCAGCAGCTTCGACTTCCAGCTCGCCAGGCGCCCTTCGGGTGTATCCGCGTTAGCGACCTCTATCGGTGTGAGGAACGCGGGATCAAGCGGCGGCAAGATCGGTGTAGGCTCGATTGCCGGAGCCTCTTCCGCTTCCGCGATCTCTTGTCGTTTGACTGCGGACGCCTTGGAGGGCAGCGGCTTGATCTGCACTTCGCGGGCGCGGTGGATATCGACCGCATACCGAAAGGACTCTTCTTCAAGCAGATGCGCCTGACCCTGTTCGGTCGCGATGCGTAATGACGGCCGCCTACTGTGGTGCAGAGCAACGCCGGTCGTCTCAAACACCAAGAACTCCCCGCTCGCGACCCGCTTACGAACCGCGAGTACGTCGTCTGTGAGCGGGTCTGGGAAGGACGCCGAGTGGAGCCAAACGCCTACCCACGCATGACCCTCCTTGAAAAGGACGGCGCAGTGCAAGCCGGCTTGTTCGAAGCACGACGCGAAGAGCATCGCCAAGTCCAGACACGTGGCCACGCGACCATCGAGGATGCGGTCCGGTGTACGGATCTTCTGACCGTCGTTGCCGAACGATGCCGCGGGTTCGGCGTACTGAAGGCTTTCGGCGGCGATAACGCTGTAAAGCGCCGAGACTTGCTTCCATACAACGTCGCGGCTCTTGGACTGATAGCCATCCATCGATAGGTCGGGATGACTTGAGCGCAATAGCTTCGAAGCCCTGCCGACCAGCACATCGAC
>CANGYM010000082.1 GCA_947458145.1 Alphaproteobacteria bacterium
AGATATTTCTGACCTTACGCAAGAAGAACTTGACCAAATCGCTGAACAAATGAACAATACCCCACGAAAATGCCTCGACTACAAAACCCCAAACGAGGCCTTTTCCGCCGCTCTCAAAGGGTGTTGCACTTCGCGTTAGACACCGCCGTTCTTTTCTGTCACGCGTTCTTGCTTCAAATGTTATCCCGTTACATTTGAAATGTAACTTATTGTTTGGCATTTTATATAAGTCAATTGAAGAGCTACACTCAAATAAGTCTGTCCTTCCCCATATCTTTATGAAATTTGTATGATCATAAAAATCATTGATAGAAAGCCTGCTTTCAGAGCTGTATTTGGATTGCGTCAGAAAATTGATCGCTTCTAGGATGGACGTTTTTCCAGTGCCATTTTCACCTATTAGGATATTCAAACCGCTTCCCAACGTTTGACCATCAGGCGTATTCAATTCCAAAGATGCTGTTTGGAAACATTTATAATTTTGAATTGCAACAGATTTGAAAAATATCTTTGTCATCACACCACCTCAAACCGTATCGTGAACAAATCTTCACTCGTCACGTGTTGCTCTAGGCGTGCTTCTATATCATTCAGCAGTTTATCTTTATCGGTCTGCACCTGCTTGGCGGCGGCGTCATAGGCGCGCCATGCGTCATCGCGCTGTTGTTCCAGCTTTTGCAACTGTCGTTGCAGGGTAAGTTTTTCAGGCATGGTACCAGCACGGCGGATGATTTTGCGTTTTTCGGTAATGTCTTCGTCCAATTCCTTCAGCGACAGGCGCAGGGCGGCGCGTTTGTCTTCCGCCCATGCATCCAGCTTAGTCATTTCCTCATCGAACCATTCAGCGTTGCGTCCTTCCAGACGCTCTAAAATAGCGGTGGCAGCCTTTTTTGCACTGGCTTTAAGGGCAGTGTGAATAGTGAGCGACAACGTAACCGCGTCGCCTACATGCCCCGGCAGGTCAAACAGGCGGCGGCATTGATTATCATCCAATGTTGTGCCGTCATCAGTGCAGGCACTGAAGATAATATGATCCTCAGCTTCCAGCGCTTCAAATGTTTGCAACTGGCACAGCAGCCAGCCAGAACGCCCCGCCAGACTATCCAGTGCCGCAATGTTCTTCCCGCTGCCGCGCAAGGTGAAGGTAACATGATGCGGCGTGGTTGCTGTTTCCTTCACCCGTGCCAGCACACGCTGTGCCAGTGGGTGCCCTACGCGGAAGGTATTGGCATCATCCACCTTTTTACCCATGCGGTAGGGGCCAGGGTTAATGCGTTCACTGGGAAATGGGTTGGTTTCCAGCACGAAACTTTTTTGCTGTTCATCAAAACGGGCAAAGCCATGCAAGGCATGACGGGTAAGATTCCATAACCGCTCTTCAAAACGGCCAAGATAATCTTGGCTTTCGATACGGACTTTCTCGATGACTTCCTGATCAAAGTTATTAAGCAACTTCTCGCGGGCATCTTGGCGGGTGCTATGTACACTTTCTTCCATGGAATGCTGAAGATCGTCAAATTCTTGGCGGATTTGATCCGTGGTGCGGCAGGTTTGGAAGATTTGTGAAATGCGTTTTTCAAAATCCACGCCTGATTCAATCACCCCCAACACTTCATCACTGGCACCGAACACCCCATCAAACAGCTTAAATTTCTCCGCCAGCAGTTCATATACGCGCACATCAGCAGCGTTGGCCTTGTTGAGAAAATTCACGACAATCACATCAAACTTCTGGCCGTACCGGTGGCAGCGACCAATGCGCTGTTCGATGCGCTGGGGATTCCACGGCATGTCATAGTTCACCACCAGATTGCAGAACTGCAGGTTAATCCCTTCAGCGGCGGCTTCGGTGGCAATCATGATCTGCGCTTCGTCGCGGAAATATTCCACAAGGGCGGCTCTTTTATCCGCCGTGGGAGAGCCTGTCACACGATCAGTGTCTTTATAGCGTTCCAGCCACTGTTTATAAATGCGGTTGGACTGTTCATCGTTGTTTGAACCGTTGAACAACACGGTTTTACCTGCAAACTCTGTCTCTGCCAGAATCCGCTGCAAATATTCCTGTGTGCGGCGCGATTCTGTAAAAATAATGGCCTTGGCTTGCAGGCGACTGGCTCCTTTTTCTTTTTGCGCTTCTTCTGCCGCCGTAAAGCCGCGCCGCAGGGCAGTAAGCAACACTTCCCCCTTGGAATTACGGATAATAGCCGCCGCCAGTTGGTGGAATTCCAGAAGGGATTTTTTCTCTGCGGCGATTTCTTTCAATTCGGCTTGGGTATATATTTTGTCTGGCTTGGTAGCATCGGACTCTTCATCCTCATCCCATTCGTCTTGAAGCTCTTCCGCTTCTTCATAGTTTTCTGCCACTTCCGCCACAAAATCTGGTTCTGGTGCGTTGGCGGACTGGGTAATGTGTTCCAGCTTATCGGCAAGCCCTTTCAGCGTGTCCACAATCGCATAGGTGGATGAGGCCAAAAGTTTACGCAAAATCAATGTCATCAACTTGCGCTGGCTGGCGGGAAGGGCATAGAGCGTTGGCTGTTGCAGGTAATCAGAGACTAATTCGTACAGGCGATCTTCCTCTGGCGTGGGGTAAAATTCCTGTAAAATAGCGTGTCTGTTCGTGTAAGGGACATATTCTAACACCTGCTTACGCAAGGTGCGTTTGCACAACGGCTTAAGACGTTCTTTCAGCGATAAGAAATCATCATCACCGTTCAGGCGGGCATACTGCGCCTTGAAACTTTTCAGATCACCAAACGCATACTCATCAATCAGGCTAACCAAGCCATACAGCTCAAGAATAGAATTTTGCAGCGGCGTTGCCGTAAGCAGCACTTTTTGAAAGCTGGCCGTGGCATTTTTTATGCTGTTGGCAATTTTATTGGTGGGTTTATAGACATTCCGCAGACGATGGGCCTCATCAATCACCACTAAATTCCATGGCGTTTGCTTGATGTAAGGATCTTTGGTTTTAACAAACTGGTACGAGCAGATAACGATTTTATCTTGTGCAAAAGGATTCAGGTTGCCGCTGCGAATTTCTTGATTAAAGGATTTATTTTCAAGAATAATAGAGGGCAAGAAGAACTTATCAGCAAGTTCCTGACTCCACTGTTTACGCAAGTTAGATGGCACAACGACAAGCAACTTGCGCTTACCCTCTGCCCATTGTTGGGACAACAGCAACCCTGCCTCAATGGTTTTACCTAACCCAACTTCATCCGCTAGGATTGCCCCACGCGAGAAAGGCGAGCGAAACGCGAACAATGCTGCTTCAATCTGGTGCGGGTTCAGGTCAACCTGCGCATCGGAAAGTGCACTGACGAGTTTTTCAACACTGTCCGATGGACAGCGGCGCGTTAAATCATAGGCATAATACTTGGCATGGTATTCTGTGATCATTCATCACCACCATGCTTTTGTTTTTGCTGTTCCACCCAATTAATAATATCAGTTTTGGAAAAACGCCACGAGCCACCCACCTTGAACGCGGGGATCGTGCCTTCTGCCGCCAGTTTATAGACGGTTTTTTCTTTCAGCTTCAGGTACGTCGCAACTTCCCCAATGGTGATAATGTCTGATTCCATTTTTTTCGCTTTTGCCCGCCAATGACTCAGTGTGAGAGCAAACTTGAAAATATAGAAAAAACATCTTTTTGCAAGCTAACTTTAGCAAAATCCGCAACCGTGGGTGTGCTTTTATCGGTCTTTAGACAGTGGCACACCCATTCCCCAGCGTGCCACCCAACCTTTTCTCAATCATTCACCACTCTGCGTTGCCTAAACTTATAAAGGCTTTCTGTGTTGCCAGACACAGGTGCGGGCGTGCCCGTTTCTCGATATTCCTGCTCCACAATGGTAGAGACTTCTGCGATACGATCAGCCGCCAGTTCAATCCGAATGCGCCGCATACAGTCAATCAAGCCTTCGATCATCACATCCTCATTAATGGTTAAGGATTTTGCCGTGCCTTCCCGTTCTTGCATCTCTTCAAAACTGATCAGCAGAGTGTGGCAGATTTTGCTGAGGCCATGGGGATCAATACTGCTGAAATTCAGCAAGTATTCCTTAGACGCCGTATGCGCAATAATCTGGCGCAAAGTATTGGCCATGGCACGAACGATATGGCCAGGGCGCAGGTCGGATAAGAGGATGCAGTCTTTTTCAGTGCCTTTGTGCAGGTTGGTCATCAACAGGTGGCACAGGTTATCGAGTTCAAGCGCATTCAAAACGCCAAACTGGCATACAAATGTCTGAAGCTGTTGTCTCTGCATGGTCAAACTCCTTGTTGAATTGAGGTTAATTTACAATTCATAGTTGCTTTTTATGGGCGTTTCAATCAAAAGAGCCCGATGGTCAACGATACGCCTTGCACATGGAAGACTGTGCAAGGTTTCGCTAGGGCGCCGCGCGGGCTGTATCGCTCGCAAGATTGGCAGGAAGTTTATATATGTTCCCGAACGCGCACAATTTGCCTTTTTCAAGCAAAAACGCGCAAAAACGCGCATATAATTCCCGAACGGGAATATAAGGCTTGATTTTGGCTATCCCAGCTTCTCCCAGATTGTGGGAATAGATGTGTCGTCATAAGTGATATTTTAACTTGAAATTACAATATGAAATGTTATAATTTCAAGTATGATACCGCGTCTTGCCCATGATAGCCTGCTTACCGCGCTAAAGCGTTCCCCCGCTGTTGCCCTGCTGGGGGCACGGCAGGTGGGCAAAACGACGCTCGCGAAAACCCTCGGATCTGGGCTTGGAAAGC
>CANGYM010000083.1 GCA_947458145.1 Alphaproteobacteria bacterium
TCCTGGCTTCGCGCCGTCAAGCGGCGGCTCGGTCAGCGTTGCCGTCCTCCGCCGCCCAAAATTTCTTCCTGAAATTTTGTCGAACCTCCCGCGTCGGTTCTCATCCCTCAAACGCCAACCAGTTACCAAAACAGGCCACAGCAGACCTGTTTTGGTAACTGGCGGAGGGGAGAGGATTCACAATCTATCGATAATATACTGTTATTGCGACACAAACAAAAAATGATTTTTTATAAATACCGCGCAAAATACCGTCAGGTATCGTCGGCTGCACTAGCGGTTTTGAGGACTATTGGCACAGTTTAACATCTTTTTAAGCCATCAACAATTCACTCGCACCTAAAGCTCCTCACCAAATTCCTAACAAACACGCACCCCCTTGTGCTGGACATGACCCCCATCAAAAAAACCATGGCTACCACGCCTACCATCACCCAAAGCTTTGTGGCAAAGGCGTGGCCTTCGCGTGAAGCCCTTTCCCTGTCCTGCAGGGCAGCATCGTCCACCTGGCCGCATGCATCGCACCTGCCGCTTACAGAGTTCGCCCTTGTCCCCTCTGGCCGTGTCCAGTAGTTGCAATGCGGGCAGCTGCGGTTGATGGGCAGAAATAACGATGTCCACCATGACTCCCCTTGCCGATCCTTAGATAAAAACCCCATTCACATCCCCTTATCCGTTGGGGGGGTGACTATAACACCGCGCAACCCATTAAGGAATGCCTGCCCCAATTCGCCAATTGGCCATCCCAGGCGATCCTGTAGCCACACAACCCCAGCCATCACCAAGGCAAACGGCGCGCCGATGACCACCAGCAATACCCATAGGGTTTTCCTAATCATTTAAGTCCCTAAAAAACCATGATGATGCCCGCGCTATTGCGTACACTGGAATTATCGTGAAGCACGCCGCAACAAAAAATACTCGGTTGCCAACTGCCCTAACCCACTTGTTTGTCATTCCTGTTCCTCCGCAAGGGAGTTAAAAAGATTGGTGAAATCATCGCCAAAGGCCGTTTTACCCTCAAGAAGCAACCCAAGCATGAAATCAAGCAACAGGTCTGGCGCTGGCACAGCAAATTCATAAACCTGTTTCCCATTGTCGATGAACTGAATTTCGACTTTGCCGCTTTTGCCATCAATGATCAGGCCTTTTGCCATATCATAAAACTGATCCTTCTCCAGTTTTTTCCCCAGTTTTTTCAGGTTTTTTTGCTTAATGTCAGTCATCAATCAGTCCTCCTTGTTAGCAAGTGCAAGCAGCACATCGGCATGGCATGGCACGGGGTTGCCATCTTTATCCGTGAGCGGACACCAGCAGGACAGGTTCTTACCCCTTAACTCATCAATATAACCTTGTGGCATTTGATTAAGCGCATATTCTGCAAACATTCTAACTGCCCCCACAAGTCCATATTCATCAACGGAAAACGGATTCCCCCACTTGGTCGGGCGGCCAACATGGATTACTGGCAATCCGTTGGGGCTGGCCGCCTGCAGGTTGAATCCCTTGGTGCGCTTGCGCTGGATGCGGACGGGTTTAATTTGTTCCATCAATCAGTTTTTCCAAATGGTGATAAGCAAAAGACCAATTTGAAAAACCACCGATATGATGGTTGTGACTCTGACAGCCCACAAAATATCTGCGGAGTCCTTAAAGAAAAGCTGGGATTCCCTATTTCTTTGTTCGCAGAGATAACAATAATCACACTTGTTCATAAATAAGTCCTTTCAGGGCTTGCAGGTGGGGGATTAGGTGTTCGTTGATGCAATCCTGGCATACTTCAGCTTCTAATTTGCCGTGTGAGCAATCATCGCCATCCGTGTATTTTCCATAATCGCCCGCCACAACATCCTCAATCGCCTGCACGGCGGCTTTGATGATTTGTTGGGCATCAAGCGGGATTCGTTTATCAGTCATCAATCAATCCTTTCACTTCATCAACAATATCTTGTGCTAAATCGGCAGAGGGTTTTGTAACCACTTGCGCTATATCAGATAAGATTTCCACGGGTGCTGTGACAACTCGCGCCACGTCCTCTGCTAAGTTAAAAATGCTCTTAAACATTAATCAGTCCTTAAAATAATTTGTAAAAATATCTAAAAACAGCGCGACCAGTAGCATTGTTATTCCAACACAAGCCGCCACAGCTAAAAATCCTAAAAAATACTCAGTCATCAATCAGTCCTTTCAGGGCTTGCATGTGGGGGATTAGGTGTTCGCGGATGCAATCATCGCAATGCTCAAAATCCCACCTATCATGGTCGCATCGGTAACGATTATTTTTGCGTGGCCGCACATTTTCCTCCACAACATCCTCAATCGCCTGCACGGCGGCTTTGATGATTTGCTCCTTATCCGTTGGGGGCGTGTGGCGGCCATTGCGCGCGTCCAGAGCAGCTTGAAACACCTGCTGCCAATCCTGTGTCTCGCCAGCCACCTTATCCTGCACCCAGCAGATGGCGGCTGTGACACCGGCAAAGGGCGCGGCGATAAAGGATAGGGCGATCCATGCAATTGACCGAATGGGACTAAGCTTTTTCATGCGTTTATGCCCCCAAGCCGTCTGGGCGGATATTCATGCGTTCGCCAGCGGTCATCGCCGCCACCGCAAGGCTGTCGATGGTAGCGTGGGGTGCGCCCCCGAGTATTTTTCTAAGCGTGAAAACATGTTGGCGATTGGACTCAACCTTTGCCACCACCGCCCGCAGGGTTTCGTTGTCGCACCCCGCCGCGCGGGCATCCATCACGGCCTGCACCTCTGATAACCGCCAACGGCTGTTGGTTTCTTTACCCAGGTGAAAAGGCTTCGGGAATTCCCCTAGCTTAATGTATTTGTAGATATAGGTGTGGCTGACCGCCAGCAGGACACGCACGTCTTTCAGCGTTAACAAACGGTCATCCAGCGGGTAACCAGGCTTTATTTGCGACACCACGTCGAATTGGGGGGTGGTATCTTGGTCATTGGGGTTGGTAAAAATTAAACCAGGCATCGTGGGGCTCCTAAAAATCTTGGGGTGGTACAAAGCTGCAGGGGGTCTGATAGGCTTGCAGCAGCACGTCGGGGGTTAAATTGCTGTGTTCCAGCGTGTCCTGATGCAAGGCCAGCTTGCTGTGATGGCCGTTGGTCAGGCGTGGGGTGGATGCTGTCGCCGCCTGGGCACCAGGGGTTGGCTCTGGCAGGGCGCTTAACGACCCGACGGTGAACAGCAGGCAGAAGATGGCCACCGCAATCCAGCCGCCGCGGTTGGGGTTAGGATTTGTCATTGGTTATCTCCACTCCCCACTCCGCGCAATACGGGCAACGACTTGGTTTCTGTGCTTCGCCGTTGGGCTGTGCACAGCTTTCCTCTAGTTTGTCCTCCAACTTGTTGGCTATTTTTTTCAGGCTATCGATTACGCTTGCCTGAAAGGCATTCTCATCGCGCATCCTTTTCTCATTTTTTTTTGCCACTAAGAGTTTCCGCAGCAAGATCGCCGAAAACCGAATAGAATTTAAACGCTTAACCATCGTTCGCCGTCCCTATTTGTTTGATTTCCAGGTTCAGGCGTTGGATCTGGTCGGTGATCATGGTCAGTTCGCGCCAGCCGGCAAAGCTGCATCCCGCCTGCAAAATCTCAGTCACCCGTTGATTGTGTTGATCCAGGCTGCGTTTAATGCCCGCCAGGCGGAATGCCTTGCTTGGCACGGGCAGCAACCTGGCCTGTGGCGGAATGGTGTGGTTGGTATGTTCCATTATGTTGTCCTCATGCGAGTTGTACATGAGGCATTATAATCACAATGTTTTTACAGTGTCAACAATTTGTTTAATTTTTTATCAGCGGGAATAAAGGGCTGTTCACCCCTGTATTTTATGGCCTTGGCGGGGGGGCGGGCGGCTCAAATGTTGGACTGTTAAACAAGATTCAGTTGTTGCAAATTATGCAACAACTGCCGCCGACGGGAAAACCTATCGGGCGGGCGCCAAGAAAGGCGAAAAAGACAAACGTGAGGTTACCTAAACTGAAATTTTGCCCAATGTTCGGCGGGCGTGGGGGCGGCCAGATTTGCCTTGGCCAGATTCCACCATTGCTCTGGCTTTGATGGATACAGCCTGATATGGGGTTCCCCCCGCCACACGCTGGCATAGCCGGCCGCCTCCTCTAACACAAAGGCTATTGATGCGGCGGGGTCACGGCCTGGCCGCCTGGTGGCAAAGCGATTGGCATAATCGTTAACAGCATGGGCAAAGGGTTGGTGGTTTTCGTACAGAATATGCACCCTGGCCTTGTTAAGCGCAAAGTCTGGGTGGCCGGTCAAGTCATACCAACGCACCAGGGTATAGTTCACCCTGGCCAAAACTGGGGCATTATCCGCCAGCCAGGCATCGCCCAACGCCCGCGCCGCATCCCTATTGCCGCCGTTGTTGTGGTGATTCAGGCTGTCAGTGACCTGCAGGGTAAGGGTTTTGCCATTGGCCTGCACCCAATCCAATATGCCACCCAACCGTTCGCCTGTGAAATTGGGATTGCCCATGCTGATGCCCAGGCGGACGTGGGGGATAGCCGCCCATGCGTTGGGGGTTGATACACTGATACTAGGCATTGTCCCAAATAATTTTGAACAGTTGTTTTTGTGAATCGGCAAAGGCCTGGTCATGGATGATAAAGGTGCGGGCACCGTTATCGATACGGGTCAGCACCGTATTGCCATAGACCAGTTGAAAGGTCA
>CANGYM010000084.1 GCA_947458145.1 Alphaproteobacteria bacterium
AACCAACGCGCCATTGATGAATCGGGGGACAAGGGGGTGGAGGAAGAGCGCCGTCTGGCCTATGTCGGCCTGACCCGTGCCCGCAAGCAGGCCATGATCACCTATGCCAACAGCCGCCGAAAATTCAACACGTGGCAGTACAACCCCCCGTCACGCTTTCTGCAGGAACTGCCCACCGCCCACATTCACCATCAGAATCATAACAAAGCCGCCGGTTCCCCTGCTGCATTTGGCCAATACGGCGGCGGCCGCCATGCCAAAACGCTGGATGTTTGGGATGAATCTCAGGACGTTGTGCCCATTTTGCCCACCTACAACGCCTCCCGCGCCCAAGGGATGCGACAATCCTTTGCGGCCCAGAAACGGCCATCTTCCCCTCAAAACACCTTCTTTGTGGGCCAGACCGTCTCCCACACCACCTACGGCGAAGGCACCATCGCCGCCCTGTTGGGACAGGATAAGGTGGAGGTGACGTTTTTAGAGGACGGCCTAACCCGAACCGTTATGGGAAAATGGCTTGAGGGGGGATGAGGCATAGGGGGTTGGGTCCCCCTCACCCCCGACGCCACCCCCACAGCAGCAGGGCCCCCATCAGGGCGGCGAGGGCAGGGGCCATCCATGGCCATGCCTCCCCTTGGCCCATGGTGATGGCCGAGGGGCGATCAAAGATTAAGGTTTGGGACGATAAACGCTCTGACAACCCCCGATCAAAGGTCACGCTGAGGGTGGCGCTTGGATCATCACGATGTCTGCCGCCATTGTGTTTGGCCAACAGGGCGCCCGAGGGGGGCACGGGGGTCCACTCCGCCGGCGGGCCCATGTCAAAGGGGATAGGGATCAACGTTTGCTGAACCCGCACAGCCCACAGGCCGGCTCGGTTTAGGGGGGCGCGATACACCCCGTCGGCATCGGGGGTCCAGGGCTGCCAAACGCCCTCTGGATGATACAGATGAACGGGGTCTTTGGGGGCTTTGCCTCTAGGGGTACAGGTCAGTGCAGCGTTGTCCTGCTGGCAGATCATGGGGGGGGCTTCCAAATCGGGCTCCCGCAATAACCAATGCATCAAGCGGCGCATCAGGGTGTTAAAGGGGGGCGGCTCTTCCCCTTGGGGCCGTCGCCATGTCCACAGATCATCCGTGGCCACCCACGCCATGCGTCCATGTTGCGGGGTGTCTGGCCAGATGCCCAACACAGGGGTTTTTTCGGGGGTTTCCAGCAGGGGCTCTGCCTCTGCCGGTAACGTCGCCGGCAGGTACCCGCGCAGCAGCGGCAAGGGCTTGCCCAAAAACGGCTGAGTTATGGGATGCTCCTGCCCCAAAAGGGGGGTGATGGGGGCGTCCTGAAAGCCCTGGGGGGCGGGGTTTAAACGCAAAATATCCCGCAAAGACACCAGCAAACTGTCGTCTTTTGCCCCTTCGGGGCCTGTCATTAACAAAAATGCCCCGCCTTTTTGAATAAAGGCCCGCAGTTCCTGCAGGTGAATGGGCTGCAGCAATCCCAAATTGGCGTACCGATCCATGACAATCACGTCAAAATCGTGAATGCGGTTTAAAAAAAGCTCGTCCACGGGAAACGGGATCAGGGCCATTTCATCCGGCGGGGTGAAATCCACGCTGTCCATCCGGCGCAAGATGGAAAAATGAACCAAATCCATGTTGGGATCTTGTTTAAAAAGGCTGCGAAACGCCCGTGTTGAGGGATGCGGCGATCCCGAAACCATCATCACACGCCAGCGATCCCGAAACACCGTCAGGGTGAAAATGGCGGCATTGTTTTGCAGTTTGGCCTCCTTATCCAAAGGCGGCGTGGCCAAAAGATACGGGGTGCGCCCTGGGCGATCCGTGTTCAGGGGAATCTGGGTTTTTTCACCATTGCGCACCCTATAGGTGATCTTCTGATCGCCATGATACAAATTCAGGGGAATTTCCGCCCCCTCGGGCTGCGTGGTGTCCCGCACCGTAACGGACAGGGCAAACGGCTTGCCCACCAATTGATACGACGATGGTTTGTCCAAAACCACAGAGCGATCCGGTGCATTTTGAAAGGTGCTGAGCACATGAATGGGTACATTCGCCCGAAAGGCCGATAAATCCCCCTTGGCATCATGCCACAGGGTGTCACTGATAATCACCGCACCGGCCAAACGATCCTCTGGCACGCTTTGCAGGGCGGCTTTTAGGGGGGGGATGACCCGCGTTCCCTGATCGGTCTGGTTTAGGGGAAACAGTTTCAGCGTGGCCGTTTCCCCCACGGCGTTTTTCAGGGTTTTCAGCCACAGGGCTTGGGCCTGTGTATCCGCGCTGGCCGTTTGATCCTGCAGCACCACAATGGTTTTGGGGGATTCTTTGGGGGCAGGTTTCAACAGGCTCACCTGAGCAAGCATCGCCACCAACACAACCACCGCCCCCAAACGGGCCCAGCTTTTCCGGCCCCAAAACACCACCAGAGCGCTGAGCAGCACCAACACCACACTCAGAGCCACCGCCCCCCCAAACCACGACAGGGTATAACCGCCAACATTAATCATGATCGGCCACCAGACGATACCCCTGATGACGCACCGTTTGCAGGTATTGGGGCGTTTTGGGATGGGGTTCAATTTTTTGGCGCAAACGATTCAGATGCACATCAATGGTGCGAGACAGGCTGGTTTCCTCTAACCCCAAGGCCGTTTGCAGGGCCAAACGGGATACCGATTGCCCGCCCGCCCGCACCAAAACATCCATCAGGGTTTTTTCCGCAGGGGTCAGAAGGATGGGAACACCATCCGGCCCCAGCAGGTTTTGGGTGGCGCTTTGATAGGTCAAACGACCCAAACGCAGGGCAGAGGAGGGGGCCTCAATGGGACTACTGCCCGCGCGTTTTAAAATGTTTTGAATCCGCAGCAGCAGCTCCTCGGGAACAAAGGGCTTGGCCAAATAATCATCCGCCCCCAACGATAGCCCCGCAATACGATCCGCGGACTCCCCCTTGGCCGTTAACATCAAAACCGGCAGGCCATTGTCCTGCCCCCGCAGCTGCGCCAGAAAATCCCGCCCCGTCTGATAGGGCATCATGTCATCCAGAATGATCAGATGGCAACGATATTCAGGGGCTTTCAAAATCTCCATGGCCTCAATGGGGTGCGCCGCCGTGCTGATGGTATAGCCATGCTGGCGCAAAAACCGCTGCAACAACAGGCGGATGCGCTGATCATCATCCACAATCAACAGGTGAAAAGACGACATTGTGTGAAAGATTAAACGTTTCTTAAAAGTTCAGGTCTATTCTGAAACAATACCCCCGCGTTGGGGATAGAGATTTCAAAAAACAGCATAGGAAAAAACCGCGAAAGGTGCCAGATGAAAGATCGGTTGAAACTTGCGATTCTTGAGGCAGAAACCTTGGGCGATACTCCTTTTGTGCAAACCCTGCGCCTGATTGCCACCGTTTTGGATGATCAGGGCTTTGACGCCGATGATATCGAAGAAAACAGTTATGCGGTTATCCGCCAAATCATCGCCTATCACCAAGAACGTCTGAGCATTTTTCAGGGCACGGGATCCCACAAAAAGGCCCAAGCCGAAAAAGGCTTGATCCAAAAACTGGAAAGCCTATTGCCCAAAACGTATTCCGACGAAAGCCTGCATGAGGTTATTTGCGAAAAAATCACCGCCTGCGGGGCCAGATCCATTCGGGATTTAAAAGCCGTCATGACCCTGCTGCGCCAAGAGAGCAACCGCAGCATCGACTATGAACACGCCAAAAGCATGGCCATTGGTTTGTTGCGATAGGCTCAGGCTTTTTTGTCCACCATCATATTGCGCGTGGCCTTGGGCAGGGATACGGTCAGGCCATCCAGTTCCTCTCGCATGATAATCTGACAGCCCAAACGGGATGTGGCGGTTAAGCCAAAGGCCAGATCCAGCATGTCCTCTTCGGCCTCTGTGGCGATGTCCAGACGATCAAAATCCCCCTCAGATACAATCACATGACACGTTGAACAGGCCAGCGATCCTTCACAGGCCCCCTCCAGATCAATGTCATTTTTATGGGCAATTTCCAAAACGGACAACCCCAGGGGGGCCTCGACGGTTTTGGTTGAACCATCGCGCTGTACAAAGGTGATATGGGGCATAAACGCTCCTTTAAGTTAAGACGAAAACGTATCCACGGACTGCCCTGTTAAGGCCTGACCCAAAGCCTGGTTCATACGTCTGGCCACCCAAGGGGCCGCCGCCGCTTCCATGGCTTCGCGTGCTTCGTCTATAGCCGTTCTATCGGAATGTTCCAAGCATTCTTTTAATATTTGCATGGCGTTTTCCACGGCCTGCCGCTCTGGGGCTGGGGCGGCGTGATGCTCTAAGCATAATTTTTCCGCCGCCTGCAAAACCCTTTGGCCCGAAACACGGGCAGAGGCCAGCAAGCGGGCCTCCATATCCTGCTGGGCGTATTCTAGACTGTCGTAAATGGCCTGCTTCATGGCCTCGCTGGACAGGCCATAAGAGGGTTTGACCAGAATTTCTTGACGGATTTTCGTGATCAATTCCTCCGCCGATACCGTCAGCAATCCATCCACATCCATTTGAAACGTCACGGCAATCTTGGCCGCCCCTGCAATCATGGGGGGAATACCGGTTAGGGTAAAGGTGGCCAAGGACCGGCAATCCGCCACCAATTCCCTTTCCCCCTGCATAACATGAATCATCATGGCCGTTTG
>CANGYM010000085.1 GCA_947458145.1 Alphaproteobacteria bacterium
CTGTCAACGCCGATTTAAATCTGACCCACCTTTCGTTCTGTTCGCCGATTGAAAACTGATCCACCCTCCCGTTGGTCAGGTCGTCTGAACGAGGCGGGCGTCAGCCCGCCGAGTCAGACGAAACTCCCTGCCTGATCCTCTGCTTCGGCGGGGTGGTCCCCGCCCGCTGCTTGTCCTTCATCCGGTAGCTCTCGCCGCTGATCTGCACGATGTGCGCGTGATGCAGCAGCCGATCGAGCAGCGCGGCGGTCAAGGTCGCATCATCGGCGAGCGCGCTCGCCCATTGGGCGAAGGGCAGATTGCTCGTGATGATGGTGCTGCTGCGCTCGTAGCGATGTGCGATGACTTGGAAAAAGAGGTTCGCTTCCTCGCGCCCGAAGGGCAGGTACCCGAGCTCATCGACCACGAGGAGCTTCGGTCCGAGCACGGCGCGGGCCATGTACTCCTGCAGGCGCCCTCGCGATCGGGCGGTGCCGAGCTGCAGCATCAGGTCCGCGGCGCTGATGAAGCGGGTCTTGATGCCCGCTTGCGTCGCCTTCAGCGCGTAGGCGATGCCGAGGTGCGTCTTGCCGACGCCGGAAGGGCCGAGCAGCACGATGTTCTCGGCGCGCTCGATGAACGCGAGCGTCGAGAGTTGCTGTATCTGCGCCTTCGGGGCGCCGCTCGCGAAGGCGAAGTCGTACTGCTCGATCGTCTTGATCGACGGCAGCGTCGCAAGGCGCAGCATCGTCTCGCGCACCCGCAGGTCCCGCGCGGTGGCCTCGACCGAGAGCAGGCGCTCAAGGAACTCCGCCAACGAGTGCTCGGTCCGGGCGGACTCGTCAGCAAGAGCGCTCCAGTTGGCGCCGATCTCCGGCAGATGCAGCCGCGCGCAGAGCAGCGCGATCCGCTCGTGCGCGAGGTTCACGAGGCCACCCGCAGCAGGCGTTCATACACCGAGAGCGGGTGCTGCAGGCTCTCGATCGGTGTCGGCACGCGCGGCGCCCGTCGCGGACCGGCGGGCAGCGGCAGCACCGTCAGCGGCAACGCGCGCAGGTGCGCCCTCTCGAGCGCCAGTTGCTCGGCCGGTATCTCGCCCGTCGTGGCGTGCAGCCGCCGGTTCGCTACGCGCTCGAGCCACGGGCCGACATGGGCGTTGGCGGTGTCGACATCGAGCGTGATCCCCGCCTGCTTGAGCGTCGTCGCGAGCGGCAGGACGAAGCTCTCCTTGAGGTAGCGGTTGAACCGCTCGACCTTGCCCTTGGTCTTGGCACGGTACGGTCGGCAGAGCCGCGGAACGAAGCCGTACTGCTCGGCGATCGACAGCAGCTGCGGGTGGAAGCGATGCCGGCCCGCACCGTAGGCGTCGCGCTCGATGACCACCGTCGTCGGGTTGTCGAGCAGCAGATGCTGCGGCACGCCGCCGAAGTACTCGAGCGCCGCGGTGATGCAGCGCGAGAGCGTCGCGGCGTCCTCGCGGTCCGAGAAGCGTACGAAGCTCGCACGGCTGTAGCCGAGCGTCGCGACGAACGCCAACAGCGGTGAGCGCCCGCGTCGGATGTGCGTGAAGTCCGCCTGCAGCTGCTCCCCGGGCGCGGTCTCGAAGCGCACGAGCGGATCGTCCCGCTCGGGGCGCAGCGGCCGCAGCAGCTCCTTCAGCTGGCTGATCCCACCGCCATAACCCTGCTCTCGGATCTCCCGCAGCAGCACCGTCGCCGCGAGCCATCGCGGGTGCGCCGCTGCGATCCGGCCCTCCAAGTACGCCCGGTACGGGTCGAGCTTGGTCGCCCGCGGGACCCGCGGACCGTACCGTCGTGGCCGAGGGTCACGCAGGTGGTCCCGGACCGTGTTCCGCGACACCCCAAGCTCCTTGGCGATACCCCTGATGCTCTTGCCCTGCCGAGACAACACCCGAATCTCCACGCACTGCTCCTGGGTCAACATAGGCGGTCCCAAAACCGCCATCCTCGCCTAGGTGGGTCAGTTTTACTTCGGCGACCCGGGTCAGTTTTACATCGGCGCTAACACGCACCTGTGTCTCGCGCGCGGGTATCGCCCGGTGATCGTCATGCCCGACAACCAATCGCCCGAGAAGTACCAGGCTTTGGCGGCGCTCGGCGTCGAGGTACGCAGCGTCCCTGCGGTGCCGTACGCCGACGACAACCACTACCAGCGGGTCGCGGGGCGCCTCGCCGAGGAACTCCCGAACGCGATCTGGGCGAACCAGTTCGACAACACCGCGAACCGCGACGGCCACTACGCCACGACGGGCGCGGAGATCTGGCGGGACACCGCAGGTCGCATCGACGCCTTCGTCGCCGCTAGCGGTACGGGCGGTACGCTCGGCGGCGTCTCCCGCTACCTGCGCGAGAAGAGCCGGTCAGTACGCATCGTTCTCGCGGACCCCCAGGGCAGCGCGCTCTACCGCTGGGTGAAGTACGGCGAACTCAAGGCCGAGGGTCCGGGTTCGATCACCGAAGGCATCGGCATCGGACGCATCACCGCCAACCTCAAAGATTCGCCGATCGACGACGCGGTGCACATCCCGGACACCGAATCCGTCGCCATCGTGCACCGGCTGCTGCGCGAGGAGGGCCTCTTCCTCGGCAGCGCCAGCGGCGTCAATGTGGCCGGTGCCATCCGCGTCGCGAAGGAACTCGGCCCGGGTCACACGGTCGTCACGATCCTCTGCGACAGCGGCCACAAGTATCAATCGCGGTTGTTCAACCGCGAGTGGCTCGCCAGCAAGGGGCTCGAGTCCGCGCTCGACATCAGCTGATCGGACCGGTCACTGCGAGGGGGATCCCGGGCGTGGCCCGGTGCGGTCACGCTTCCGCGGCCTGCATCCACGCCGCTTCGGCGCGTCGGGCCAGATCATCGGGGCCGAGGCCGAGCCCGTGCACCAGATCATCGATGCTCTGCATACCCAAGGCGCGGTAGCTCTCCGTCTGCGATTCGTTGAACCACTGGTCCGCGGTGGTCTCGTGCGGGAACCTCGGCGAACCACGGGCGTAGTTGCGCACATCAGGCGGCTCGTCGCCCGTGAGCATGGGCTTCACGTACACCAGCCACCCGTCACGCGCGAGCGGCCCGTCGACCGCCGTGTAGCGGATGCGGGCGACCGCCCACCGCTGCTTGCGCTGCGTGAGCCGGTCGATGGCTCCGGGGGCGAACTGGATCTCGATGCCCTGGTCGATGCGGATCTTGCGCACGGCGTTGCCGAGGTCCTCGAGGGACAGCGCGGGGTCGCAGCCGCCGTCGAGCAACACCACCGCGTGGCAGCGCCGCAGCACCATCTCGTACAGGCCCAGGTTCTCGAAATGACCGCCGTCGCTGAGGTACACGAAGGGGCTGTCGTTGGATGCGAGCCCCAGCGCCTCACGGATCATCGGTGCCGCGGCGGGCGATGGGCCGTGATCGCGCCAGACGGCATCTCCCGGGCGTCCCGGGTTGCCGAGCCACGCCCCGAGCCGGGCGTTGAGGAAGGCCAGCACGAAGGAGTGCGACGGCGTCGAACCCGCGCCCATGCTGGGGCTCGCCGCGGCACCCGAGATGCTGATCGCGGTGCCGAGGCTGATGCCGTCCTTGCCGCCGTAGTGTCGGGCGGGCCGGTAGCCGAGGTCCTTGTTGCCGCAATGCAGGCGGGTGATGGAGAAGGGTTGGGCCTTGCGTTGCTGCCACGCCAGCTGGTCGGTGCGCAGCACATTCAGCGCCGTGTTGACGACATGCAGCGGCCGGGCGGGCAGCGTATGCATGGGCGGATCGTCGTCCTCCGCGAAGCCGCTGAACGGGTTCGCCTTGCCATCCGTGTTGGAAGCGCCGAGGTAGGCACGCACCAGCCGGTCGCGGTACATGCCGTGCAACGAGAACTTGTTGATGTCGACGAAATGGCTGAACGCCCAGCCGATGGCCGCCAGTCCGAGGCACAGCGTCGAGGCCAGCAGACCCCTGACCCCCGCGACCTCGCGGCCTGTCATCGTGTCGTCGATGTAGGGGGACGCCAAGGCCCCCAACAGCATATGCAGCGACAAGGCGAGCCCCAACACCAGCGCGACGATGAAGACCGCCGGCGCCGCGGCCAGCAACAGCGACGGGCCGCTGGGCGGGGACGCTGCGGCGCCCTGAGCGTCGTCCTGACCCGCGCGGCGGGACAGCATGGGCACCCCGTAACGCAGCAGCCATCCGCTGATCGCGGCCACACCGCCCAAGCTCCCGAGGGCGGCGGCGAACTGCGCCTCGATGAGCGGCGGGACGATCAGGACCGCACCGAACACCATCAGCCAGATCAGCGATGTGCGCAGCATGATGCCTTCGTGGCGGGCCAGCCACTCGCGGTCGTCGTCCTGGAGCCATCGGCTCGAGAGACCCACGAACAACAGGTTGCCCACCAGGAGACCCGCCCAGAGCATGGGTGGCGCAGCGGTCACGAACAGCTCCCAACCCGTCACCGCGCGATCCGTGGGGGCGGACCCGCAGCTCAAAAGCGGCAGCACATCGATGGCGAGCCAGCCCATCAGGCCGATGCCGATCGCCAACGACAGCAGCGACACGGCCAAGGTGCCGATGTTGTGGAAGGGCCTGCGCCGCAGGCGCAGCCACCCGAGGAAGGCCAGCAGCGCCACCGCGAGCGGGTACAGCCGCCCTCCGACCTCTTCCATCAGTCGCGCCGGAGTGGGATCGGTC
>CANGYM010000086.1 GCA_947458145.1 Alphaproteobacteria bacterium
CAAGACACCGATGATGCCGCCGCCAGAATCCGCGAGCGTCTAAAAAAAGCCGCCGCCCCAGAATCCCCCGAGGTCCAACCCGAAAAACAGCCGGAAAAACAGGCCGCAGAGCCCACAAAAACGCAGCCAGAGCCCGAGACCCCGCCCGAGGCAAAACCCGAAAATCCCGCGGATCGCTTGCGGGCGTTGCTGGAAAAGCATCGGCAGGAACAGCAGCAGCGGGCCTTGGAAGAAGACGAGGAAGAGGCCGCCGCCCCCCCCCGCCCAGAACCCAAGCCCGTGCCCAGACCGCCTGAGCCCAGAGAGGACCCCACCCCCGTTTTTGACCCCGCACCGGCCCCCACGTTTTCCGCCCCGCGGTCGGCGGCGGATGTGTATCAGGGGTATGCGGCCCCTGTGGCCCCGCCTGTGCGGACCCAGCCCACGTTGCGCTATCGTCTGCGGGTGGGTTTGGAAAAACTGAAAAAAACCAAAATCGGCAGGCTATGCCTGCGCGGCACGTCCTTTTTCATGCGCCTCACGGCGGCGGGATCGTTGCTGGTGCTGGTGGGGGTCAGTTTGGCCTTTATGGCGGATCGGTATTGCAGCATGAACGATTTGCTGCGGGTCTATTGCCAAAAAGGCATCGCCCCGCCCGAGGCCTGTCAACGCGATTACGGTATGTTCGATGTCACCGATATGCGGTATTGGCAACAGCTGCAGAGTTATTACGACTCTGGGTTCATCATCCCATGGAATTATGTTTATGTGATGGTGGGGCACGCGCTGGCGGCGTTGGTGTTGGGGCTGATGGGATTGTACCACGGGCCCCGCGTATACCGGAAAATCCTGCGATTTTTGACATTTCCTTTGCGGAAACTTGGCCTTTTCAAAAGACTATAATTTGAAATAAAATCCTTTTATTTCGCATAAAAAAACGCTAAACTGTGACAGTGATCACATGAACTTTGGGTTGTCTGTGTACCCGTTTGGTTTTCTTTTGGGGGCTTGTTTCTGGCGAAGGTTGGCGCTGACCTTGGCCCTGTGCCTTTTTCTGGCCGGCGGGGCGGGGGCGGTGCCTGTGAATCCTGCAAATTTTACGCCTGCCGCTACGCCCGCTGCCACGGCGAAACCGGATGCGGCATCGGATACAAAACCCGCCGAAGACAAGAAAAATCCTCCCGTCGAAGAAAGTATTGCCGGCATCCGCAATAATCTGGCCAAAAGCTGTTTTGGGGGGCCCATCATTGCCTTTGGGTTTGCGGTGCCGTTTATTTTTGGCGAAAAATTGCACGAAACGTTTGCCCCCTATGTGTCGGGGATTTTGATGATTGTGTTTGCCATTTGGGCGTATCTCAAGGTCGGCAGTGCCCTGCTTCCCTTTGGTCCCAAAGACCAAGCGGCGGCCCTGTTTAACGCCATCGGGGTGCGGTTTTTTGTGGTGCTGGGGGTGTCGGTGTTTTTGCTGGCCCCGACAACGGGCTATACTGCGTACCGCGATTATATCATCACGCCCATTTTATCGGCGGGCACCACCATTGTTGATAAAATGTATCAAATCGGCGTTGAAACCAACCCCACCTTGGCAAGATTTGCCAAGGAAGACGGTCAATGCACCCCCACCCCTATCAAGGGTTTGGATGCCAAATTAACGGCCATAAAGGATGATTTGGAATGCAAGGTTTGCATGATCCAGCGGGCCTACAGCTATCCATGGTCCTATGGTTTGTTTCAGGTGGGGAATGGAAAAATTTTCACCGGTTTGTTGTTGATGTTGGTGGGGATTGCGCCGTTTTTGATGTTTTTGTTTACGGTGGCGGATGTGTTTATGGTGCGGATCGGGTACGTGTCCTGCACATTGTCCGCCTACGCGGCGGCGGGTTGTTTTCCCGCATCACGGAAATACGCCATTACGGGGCTAAAGAGCCTATCCGATGGGGCCATGGTGTTAATCACATCCATGATCGCCGCCATGATATCCATATCCATGCTGACCACCGTCATTGAAAATCTGGACAAAGGCGGTCAGGGGGATTTTGCGGCAGATGTGAAACCATCACCAGAAACCCCAAAAGCAACCCCGCTATCAGCACCTCTTTCCCCCTCGGGGACGGTTCCTTTTGCATCCAATGTTCAAACCCCCACCACCACCTACGCCACCGGACCCATGGGGGCCAACACACCCAATGGGACCTATGCGTCATGGTATCGGAATACCCATTTGCGGCAACCACCCCCCCCACAAAATACGGGGTTTGATACGTTTCGGGAAACGCCGTTAGCGGGCAGTACGTTGGGGGATGTGCCGGTTGCGTGTCCTATGGTGTATGCCAACGGGCAATGTGTTCCATTAACATCAGGTATGGGGTATCCACAAGAATTCGGAGCGTGGACTTCCTTTCGAAGGAACCAAGATGGTAGTCCCCGACAACATGTTGGGCAAGATTATGATTGTGCACAAGATTATGCTCTTCGTCCCATAACCAATTGTCGTGTGATCCTTCACCAGAATGGGTATTTTACCTGTCGGGTGATGAATGGGGCTCAGGACACCATGGTCACGTTCCGTTATTTGCATGGGAAGGTTTTTAACCCCATTCCAGTGAATACAGTTATAAGTCCATCAAAATTGGTAGGATACTGCTCTAGGGTTAGAGCGAGCGCGGAACATTTGCATTTGGAAGTTGAGATTTGTGATAATCTTTCATCCGGTGAATCGTTGGCCAGAATGCGGGCAAAATATCCGGCTAGTGGGGTCTCTGGGGGTATTCCTTTTGTGGAGGGTAGTGTGCCTGGTGGCAGTACGGGAAGAAACTGTTATCTCGTTCACCCAAATTTCTTTGTCAAAGGCGCTATGGCGTTTAGTGGCGTTGAAGGCGCCGGCTTCTCCGCCGTGGCCACCAATTTCAAAAATTTTGGGATTTTGGATAAAGGGTTTTTGTTGGTTCTTGTGATTTGTATTGTGAGTTTGCAGGTTTCCAAACAGGCCGGAAAATTCACATCCGGCCAAGGCATGGGTGTGTTTATGAAGGCGTTGGGCCAGATGATCACGGGGGTGATTCAGACGCTGGGGGCGGTCGTTACGGTGGGTGCGAAAGCCGCGGAAATGGCGGCGCCGCTTGCGGGGGCGGCCATGGGTGCGGCGGGGGGCATGGTGGGCGGAGCCCTGCAGGCCACCGGACTGGACAAAGCCGTCAACCGCGCCGCCGAGGGGGTTCAAAAGACCTTTGATAATGTCACCCAACAGCTTGCAGGGACCTTGGAGAATGCAGGATTTAACGTTGGTTCTATGCTCTCCGGTGCCCAAAGAAGCCTAAGCAACACCCAGCAAGAGGTCATTGAGCGTGTTGCCGAATTTGAACAGGGGATCAGAGACCTTGCGGCCGGTATCCAGTCCAGAGAATCTGTCCAGAGGGTTATGAAGATGCTCGCCCCCGGGGTGGCGGTGTTGACGTTTGCCACGAAAAACGTGGCCATGCCTGTGGGGCGTGAGATACTTTTACCCGCCGCAGGGGCCGTTGCTGGGAATACCTTGCAAACCGTAAGCAGTATTGCGTTTGATCCCAACGATGATCTGGGCCTAAGAGACGTGAATTTGGCTGGCGAATTGCAAAATGTTCGGGAAAACCTCGCCAAAGCCCCCCTAAGCGAGGCCCCCGCCCGCGATGCTGCCGCCCCCGCAGGGGAGCAACAAGAGGGGTTGGTCCTTGTTCGCAAGGCCTCCGCCGACCTCAATCGGACTGCCGAAGGCACCAGCAGTCCCGATCAGGACGAAAGCAACACCACCGGCGAGCGGCAGGCTACCAATAACTATCAACGTCTGGGCTTGGAGGAAGGCGCCACCTTTGACCAAGTCAAGGAGGCTTATAGAGACCTTGCTAAGCAGTATCACCCTGATGGGAATGGGAATCAGACCGAACAGGAAAAACGGGGCTTTCAGGAAATCACAGCCGCCTATAATGTCATTAAAAACGACAGAATGGGCCTGTCCCGCGGCGACGTTCAGGGTGCTACGCCGCAAGAGATAGTCCCTGAGACACCACGGCAGTTGTCGGGCACCACCGTTGCCCCCATGCCCAGAGGCGACACAGAAGGCAGCCGCGCCCAAGAATCATCGTGGCAAAACTTAGAGAACGATCGGAAGTCTTTGGAGGACAATTACAATTATCCGTCCTATCAAAAAGATGCTGACGGTGCTGATTCTGGGGACCCCGAAGACACCCCATCATTCGACAGCCGCCCCAAAGAGAAAGAGGATGCCAAACCCGTAAATACTATTGTTTCTGCCAGAGGCTTGAGAGACAACAATAAAAAGACACGTTCCGATATTGTTAGTGAAGGCAGAAAGCGTGCTTCCAGCGTTGCTAGAGGTGTGCCCATTAATCAGATTCTGGCCGTCACAGGATATGAGGCGAGTGAAGCCGAGATGGCCGCTGTAGCCGATCGACTGCGTGAAGAGGCAAAAAATGTAGCCGCCAACAACATTAATACATTTCAGCGTTCCCGTGTCCCCACACCCACAGGCCCCAAATCACGAAAATAACCCATGACCCAAACCCCTGAACCCCCCGTGCTGGATTATGATGCGACGTTTCGCCGCCTGCGGGATGTGATTCGGATGCAACAGCAGCATCTG
>CANGYM010000087.1 GCA_947458145.1 Alphaproteobacteria bacterium
ATCAATGCGAACGTGAATTTTTTCTTTGATTGCCACCATGGTGCCCATACGGTGTTTATCCCTCTTTAAATTTTGATCAGGGTCTTTTCCCTGAGAAAACAGTAAGAAATACTATATATAGTATGTTCTCGCATCTCATCATACTACATCTGGTGTTCTTGCCAACTGTTTTGTGAATTTTGTTTTGTAAATCCCTTGGGTTGTTTTTTTCAAAAAATGCGCCATGACAGAAAAAAGCGACCACCCAGAAGAATTGGTCCTAAGGGTCAAGGGTCTGCTTCGCCAAGGCGAAAAAAACATCCACCCTCGGTAGGCTCGGTGCTGTATTTTTTCCCTCTTGCCCGCGACTGTTAAGGGCTAATTCTGCTGCTTCGCACGGTATTTCCCGTATTTTTTTGAAAGAAATAGCCCTGATCCCATAAAGAGGGGCGCTTGACATAAAACGCTGCAGCGCTTAATCAAGCAGGGGTGTGTGCCAGAAAAATCGGGAGACAGTATGTCCGTTATGCCGGTTGCGGTTTCCGTGCAGGGGGTGTCCCACGCTTTCGGGAATCGAAGGGTTCTGTCCGATGTTTCTTTCGATGTCAACATTGGCGATGTTCTGGGATTTTTGGGCCCTAATGGTGCCGGTAAATCCACAACCATGCGGATTGTTGCTGGGTTTTTGCGGCCGTATCGTGGTCGCGTTTCCTTGATGGGTCAGGATGTTATGACATCCCCCGCACTCTGGCGGCGCAAACTGGGGTATCTGCCTGAGGGCGCCCCCATGTACGAAGAGATGACCGTTTATAATTTTCTGGGATTCATCGCCGGTTGCCACGGGTTTTCTGGTGCACAGCGACGCGCCCGTTTGCAGCATGCCAGCGATTTAACCCATTTATCCGCGGTGTGGGATATGCGTATCGAGGAACTCTCCAAGGGGTTTAAACGTCGCGTGGCCCTGGCCGCCGCGTTGTTGCATGATCCCCATGTTTTGGTTTTGGATGAACCCACCGATGGTCTGGACCCCAACCAAAAACACGATCTGCGGTCCGTGATTCGGGATTTATCCAAAAACAAGGCCATTATCATCTCAACGCATATCCTAGAGGAAGTGGACGCCATCTGTTCCCGTTTGATTATTCTGAATCAGGGACGGATTGTGGTGGACACAACGCCCGAGGCGTTGCGCCAGCAAAGTGTCCCTGGGTCCCTGATCCATGTAACGCTGGCCAGCAAGTATCGGGGCCGGTTTGAAGAAAACCTGAAAAAATTGTCCTATACCCTTGAGGTTTCCCAAAAGCCTACCCATCAAGAGGGCCTTCTGTCCCTGAGCCTGCAAACCCAAAACCCCGATGCCGCCAAAGACATTCGGGAGATTTTAGAGCGCGAGCGTATGTTTCCCCAGCATTTTTCTGAAGGGGATGCCGATCTTCAGGATATTTTCCGTCGTTTAACCGCATAAGGATTGCATTATGACCCCGATCAACCGTGACTTGGTCAAAGACCCCATCGCCGCCTGCGAGCGGGCGTTGTCGTTATTGCGGAGGTCTCTTTGACAAAGATCATGTCAAAGAACGCCTGCAGGATCTGAATGCCCGCTGCGAATCGCCGGATTTTTGGTCCGATCCTGCGGGGGCCCAAAAGGTGTCCAAAGACAAAGTGGCGCTGGAAAAACGCTTATCCACATTCGATCAGGTTCATGGCCTTTTGGACGATGCCCTGACCTTGCTCACCATGGGGGAGGAAGAACGCGATGAAACCACGTGGGCCGAGGGCCATGCGGCCCTGTTATCCCTGCAAAAACGTCTGGCCCGTCTGGAATTGGAGGTTCTGCTGTCAGGCGATGCCGATGCCAACAATTGTTATCTGTCGGTGAATGCCGGCGCGGGGGGGACCGAGGCCCAAGATTGGACCGAAATGATCTTGCGCATGTATGTCCGCTACGCCGAGCGACGGGGCTATCGCTGCACCCTGATGGAAGAATCACAGGGCGAAGAGGCGGGTTTAAAATCCGCCACCGTTTTGATTGAGGGGGATTATGCCTATGGCTGGCTAAAGGGCGAAAGCGGCGTGCACCGTCTGGTGCGTATTTCCCCCTTTGATTCGGGGGCCCGTCGCCACACCAGTTTTGCCTCGGTCTGGGTCAGTCCCGTGGTGGATGAAACCATTGATATTGAAATTTTGGACAAAGACCTGCGGGTGGATACCTTTCGGGCCTCTGGGGCGGGCGGGCAACACGTCAACAAAACCGACAGCGCCATTCGGATCACCCATGCCCCTACGGGGATTGTGGTACAATGTCAAAATGATCGGTCCCAACACCGCAATCGGGATCAGGCCATGCAAATGCTCAAAGCCCGCCTGTACGAGCAAGAGCTGAAAAAACGCGAAGACGCCGCCACCCTGCTCGAGGCCGAAAAAACAGACATCGGTTTTGGTCACCAAATCCGCTCCTATGTCCTGCACCCCTATCAGATGATCAAGGATGTTAGAACAAGTGTTGAAACATCCGACACCCAAGGGGTTTTGGACGGCGATATCGATGCGTTTTTAGAGGCGAATTTGATGAGAAAGCTATGACCGCACTATTATGGCTGAGGGATGATTTACGTCTGCACGATCACCCCGCCCTGATCGCGGCGGCGGCCCATGATGGTCCCCTGATCATTGTTTATATTTCAGAGCACCATCCGGCCCTGCGCCCCCTGGGCGGGGCGTCACGCTGGTGGTTGCACCACAGTTTAAACAGCCTCTCTGACGCCCTTGCGCAACGGGGACAAACCCTGATTTTCCGCCAAGGCAACCCCGAAACCATCCTGCCCCAGATGGTTGCCGATTATGGGGTCCGGCAGGTCTTTTGGTCCCGCCGCTACCATGCCCTGACCTTGGATCGTGATATCAAGGCCACGCTGAAAACCATGGGTGTGGGGGTGAAAACCCTCAACAGCCATCTGTTGTTGGAACCGTGGGATGCCCTGAAAGCGGATGGCACCCCCTATACCGTATACACCCCGTTTTGGAAAAATTTGTTTTCAAAGCGGGATAGGATCCCGCTGCCCCAGAGCGCCCCCAAAACGCTGCCACCGCCTGTTGCGGCGTGTGTGTCTGAGGATCTGGCGTCTTGGGCCCTGCTGCCCCAAAACCCCGATTGGGCAGGGGGGCTGCGCCAGCGTTGGGATGTGGGGGAGGCAGCCGCCCAAACCCGATTCAGGGATTTTTTGACCCAAAACCTATCAACCTACGCGGAACATCGGAACCGTCCGGATTTGGATGGCACGTCACGTCTGTCCCCCTATCTGCGGTTTGGGGAAATCAGCATCCGTCAGGCATGGCACGAGGGCCTGAATGCCTTTGAGGCTGGTGAGGCCCAAGCGGAAACGTTTTTAAAGGAACTGGTGTGGCGTGAATTTTCCTACAGCCTGTTGTACCATAACCCCCGCTTGGCTACGGATCCCTTTCGCCCCGAATTTTCCCGCTTTCCATGGAACGCGCGGCCAAATGACCTGCGGACTTGGCAACATGGCAAAACCGGATATCCCATCGTGGATGCCGGCATGCGGGAACTATGGCAAACGGGCTGGATGCATAACCGTGTGCGGATGATCACGGCGTCTTTTTTGACCAAACATCTGTTGATTCCGTGGCAACAGGGGGAATCTTGGTTTTGGGATACCCTTGTGGATGCCGATCACGCCAGCAATGCCGCCAGCTGGCAATGGGTGGCCGGATGCGGGGCCGATGCGGCGCCGTATTTTCGGATTTTTAATCCCATCCTGCAGGGCGAACGCTTTGATCCGGACGGGGTGTATGTGAAAACGTATCTTCCCGAACTCTCCCCCCTCAAGGCCCCCGTCGTCCATAAGCCTTGGGAAAGTCCATCCCGATTATCCTATCCGGCCCCCATCATTCCCCATCAAGAGGGCAGGGACAGGGCCATGAAAGCTTATGAAATCCTGAAATCATCCGGATGATGGGCCTCAGGAATCTTTTTTTTGATAAAACATGGCTGCGCCATCACCAGCGCACGGTTTGGCGGGTGGCCACGTGGGTGTTGGTGGTTTTGTCGTTGTCGGCGGTTGTGGGCACAATCACCCTGTTTACCACCAATCCCCCCTTTGGTCCGTCACCGCAATCCATTGTGACCATGTTGGTGTTGGACACGGTGTTGTTGCTTCTTTTGGCGGCCACCATCACGCGGCACGTGCTGCGTCTTAGGGAGCGTCAGGGGGGATCGCGCCTGCATTCCCGTCTGGTGACCTTGTTTTCTTCGGTGGCGGTGGTGCCATCGGTGGTTGTCATTATTTTTTCGGTGTTGCTGCTGAACATGGGGATCGAGGAATGGTTTTCCAAACGCGTGCGCACGGCGCTGAGTGCGTCTTTGGCCGTGGCCGAGGCCTATTTGGGGGAACATCACAAAGTCATTCGCGGCGACGTTCAGGCCATGGCCAACGATTTGAATCAAAACGCCTTTGATTTGATGGGGGATCCCCAAAAATTTGCCAACTTTTTACGCACACAGCTGCTGCTGCGCTCGCTCAGCGAAGTGACGGTGTTTGACAGCAATCAA
>CANGYM010000088.1 GCA_947458145.1 Alphaproteobacteria bacterium
CGGTGTTGCCCAAATATCAGGTTATCGAGCCTGGGGATTTGGTGAATCTGGTCCTGCCCGATCAAAGTTGGTTGATGCGCATCACGCGGACGTTTTTTCAGCAGGGCTTTGTCCGGTTGGAGGGGGTCAGTGTGGACCCCGAAACCTACCAACAAAGTGCCCTGGGGGCGCGTTGGGGGAAAACACAGCTGCCCTCGCCGGCCTTGGCGTCGCTGTTGCAGGTGCTGGATGGGCCCTTTGATGATGGCAGCGGTCAAACGCCGCTGTATTTCGCCGCGCTGTCCCGCACGGGGCAGGATCAGGGGTGGAAAGGGGCCTTTTTGTATGAATCTGCGGACAATGCGGCCTTTGCACCGGTGGATCAGGTGACAACGTCGGCCTATATCGGGACCGTAAGCGCCCTGCCCCGCGCGGATGCCCCCACGGCTTTTTGGGATGATGCCAGCGTGGTGACGGTGACGTTAAACGATGGCGCGTTGACCTCCGCCGCCGATGCGGATGTTTTGAAAGGGGCCAACGCGTGCGTCATGGGGGAGGAAATTCTGCAATTTGGCGTGGCCACGCTGGTGGGGCCGTTGACGTATCAGCTGTCGCACCTGCTGCGCGGGCGTCGGGGCACGGAAAAGGCCATGACCACCCACACGGTGGGCGAGCGTTTTGTGCTGTTGGACAATGCGGGGGCGCGGGCCCAAACCCTGAACGGATCGGCCATCGGCCAGCCGTTGTGGGTGAAGGCCGTCAGCGCCAACACCGCCGAGAGCCAAGTCACCGCCAGTGCCATAACGCTGCAGGCCAAAAACCTGCGCCCCCTGTCCCCCGTTCACCTGAGCAGTGTTCGGCTGGCCACGGGGGATCGTGTGTTTTCGTGGATTCGCCGCTCTCGTGCCTTTCTGCCGTGGCAGGACGGCGTGGATATGCCCCTGTCGGAAACGGGGGAAAGCTATACCCTCAGCCTGTTCAAAAACGGCACCCTGCTGCGCCAGCAAACGGTCAGCAGCCCCAGCTATACCTATACCCTGCCCGCCCAACAGGCCGATGGGGTTTTGCCCACAGATGTTTTGAGCGTTTCTGTGGCGCAACTTTCTGAGCGTGTGGGGGCGGGGGAGGCTGCGGTGGCGGTGGGGTGAGGGGTGAAATTTGTATTCCCTCTCCCTGTCAGGGAGAGGGTTAGGGAGAGGGTGTTTCCGCATTTTAGTCTTTTTAAAGCGTTGGGGGTTTCGGCCCCTCTCCCCAGCCCTCTCCCCGAGGGGGAGAGGGAGATTTTACATACTCATTAAAAAAAGGATTTTTTATGGACGAGAGAGAGAGTTTACCGGATTTTTTAAAAACCCTGACGCCGCTGGAGATGACGTTGTTATATCATGACTGGCGGGTCATGGGGCGGGCGGGGCAGAATCCCAAGGCCGTGGATTGGTTTTTGTGGATCATTCTGGCCGGTCGGGGGTGGGGCAAAACCCGCACGGGGGCCCAGTGGGTGCATCGCACGGCATGGACGCATAAACGGGCCCGCATTGCCTTGGTCGCCCACACCGCCGCCGATGGCCGCGGGGTGATGGTGGAGGGGGAAAGCGGCCTGCTGGGCTGTGCCCCCCCGTGGTTTCGGCCCCAGTATGAACCGTCCAAACGCTTGGTGACGTGGCCCAATGGGGCGCAGGCCCAGCTGTTTTCGGCGGAGGAGCCCGATCAGCTGCGCGGTCCCCAAGCCACACACGCGTGGTGTGATGAACTGGCCAAGTGGAAAAACGAAGAAACGTGGGACAATCTGATGTTTGCCCTGCGGCTGGGCCAGCGCCCCCAGTGCGTCATTACCACCACGCCCCGTTCCCTACCTCTGCTGCACACATTAGTGAAAAGGCCGGATGCCATTGTTTCTCAGGGGCATACCTTTGAAAATGCAAAGAATCTGGCCCCCAGCTTTTTGCAGTATATGAAAGAGCGTTACGAAGGCACCCGTTTGGGGCGGCAAGAATTGTCTGCGGAAATCCTGCGGGATGTTGCGGGGGCGTTGTGGTCGCGGGATATGATGGAATCCTGCCGCATTGGGCATGTGGATCCTGCGTCGTTGCGTATTGTCATTGCCGTGGATCCCGCCACCAGTCACCACGCCAAAAGCGATGAAACCGGCATTGTTGTGGCCGGATGGGACGGGAAACGGGGGTATGTGCTGCAGGATGCCTCGGGCCGTTATAGCCCCGAACAGTGGGCGCAAAAGGTCCTGTCGTTGTATGAAACCCACAAAGCCGATCGCATTGTGGCGGAAACCAACCAAGGCGGGGCCATGGTCAGTCAAATCCTGCGCACCCACGCCCCCCATCTGCCCATTCAGACCGTTCATGCCAGCAAGGGCAAAACCGCGCGGGCGGAACCCATCGCGGCGCTGTATGAACAGGGCAAAATCCACCACGTGGGGACCTTTCCGACGCTGGAGGATCAGATGTGCACCTTTACCGGTCTGGGAAAATCCCCCGACCGTCTGGATGCGCTGGTGTGGGCCATCACGGCGCTGGCGTTTCAGAAAAGCACTCCGCCGAGGGTGGGGTTGGTTTAGGGGAATCAGACATTAGACGTCAGCATATCCCTGATTGTGTTTGGGTTTTTTTCAATCAATTTCAAATAGGCCACCGCATAATCAGGGGGTGTGCGTTTTCCCTGTTCCCAGCTGCGCAGGGTTTCTGTGTTGATGTGATAGGTTTCGGCAAAGGTTTTTTGATTCTGGCCTGTTCTTTGCCGGATGGCTTTGATGTCCACGGGGGGAGGCACCCGCGTGATGCGCACGCGGCTGTGGTCACCCCGCGCGTAGGCCGCCACATCCTCCAGCCCCCGCAAAATGCTTTGGGCCAAAGGGCTGAGGGGTTCGTGATCTTGGGTCATGGTCGTGTTTCCCTGAAACGAACAAGCTTATGTAGGACTTACGCAGAACGTCATTGCGAGCCTCCAGAGGAGGCGCGGCAATCCATTCTTTCCGCTGGGGACATTTCTGGATTGCTTCGCTGCGCTCGCAATGACATGGAAATAATTTTAAGTAGCACAATGTCCCACATAACGCAAGACAAAATCATGGGTTTTTGGGGGACAATCTTCACCTATTCTTGGAAATCCCCCAAAAAGTGTGGTATGGGTGGGGCGTTGTTTGTTTTTTAGGATAAGGCCCACCATGACCCTGTTTCATCAACTCAAATCGGACCTTTCCGCCATTGTAAAGGTTCTTTTTCCAGAGGCGGGTGCGGTTTCCTTTGTGGTGGAGCCCTGCAAAGACCCCAAGCATGGGGATGTGGCCACCAACGTGGCCATGATTCTGGCGGGGGGAATGAAAAAAAATCCGCGGGATGTGGCGGCGGCGTTTTTGCCGTCCCTAAACGATTTGCCCTATATCGCGCAGGCCGATGTGGCGGGGCCCGGGTTTATTAACCTGCGGGTGACAACACAGTTTTGGCAAGAGGAACTGCGGCGCATTGATCAGGCCGGCCCCCATTACGGCGCCCAGAATTTGGGTCAGGGGATGCCGGTGATTGTGGAATATGTCTCGGCCAACCCCACCGGCCCCATGCACGTGGGGCATGTGCGGGGGGGGGTGTTTGGGGATGTTTTGGCCCGTTTGTTCACGGTGATGGGCTATGACGTGACCAAGGAATACTATATCAACGATGCGGGGGCGCAAATCGACGTGCTGGCGCGTTCCCTGTATCATCGGTATCGTCAGCTGTATGATCCTGCCGTGGGGGAGGTTCCCGCCGGTCTGTACCCGGGGGAGTATGTCATCGACGCCGCCCGCGTCATTCAGGACAGCGACGGGGATGTTTGGTTAACCACGGGGGAGGCGGCGTGGCTGCCGGCCTTTCGTGAGAAGGCCGTATCGGCCATGATGGCGGAGATTCGGGACGATTTGGCCGTTTTGGGCATTGATTTTGATCGCTTCACATCCGAGGCCAGCCTGCAATCCCGCATTCCTGAGGTTTTGGAAAAACTGGAAACGCTGGGCCACGTGGGTATGGGCACCCTGCCCCCGCCCAAGGGGCAAGAGGATGAAGACTGGCACCCCCGCCCCCAGCGGTTGTTTTTTTCCACCCGTTTTGGGGATGATGTGGATCGGGCGCTGCAAAAACAAGATGGCAGTTGGACCTATTTTGCCAGTGATCTGGCCTATCACGCCGATAAAATCCAGCGGGGCGCGGGGTTGTTGATCAATGTTCTGGGGGCGGACCACGGGGGGTATGTGAAACGGTTAAGCGCGGCGGTTCAGGCCCTGTCGGGGGGACAGGTTGTTTTGACGGTGAAGCTGTGTCAGATGGTGGCCCTGAAAAAAAATGGGGAAGAGCTGAAAATGTCCAAACGGGCGGGGACCTTTGTCACCGCGCGGGACGTGACGGATCGTGTGGGCAAAGATGTGCTGCGTTTGATGATGTTGACGCGGC
>CANGYM010000089.1 GCA_947458145.1 Alphaproteobacteria bacterium
CGAGGCTAATATCCCCCAAATACCAAAATCGCAACACCAAAACCCACCAACCAAACAGCATCATGACCGAGATCAGGCCAAAAATAACTTTAGACTGAAACAAATAATGCATCAATTTTTGGGAACGTTGCTGTTCATCCTTTTGATAACCACCGACATACGTTTGTTCATAACGACTGCGGGCGAACAGACGCACGGTGGTGATATTGGTAAACACATCAATAATGGCGCCGTTCAGACGACTGACCGCAGCAGAATGATCTTCTGAATAGCGTTGACATCGCTGCATCAACCATAAAAAAGACCCCATCTGCACGATAAACCATAACATGATAACAACGGCAAACAAGGGATGGATGAAGGCCATGAGAATCATACCAATGAAGAAACTCACCGTGACGGGAAAAAAATTATGCAGGCAATCGTACACAATCGCTGACATGCTCCAAGCCAACTTGGTGACGCGGTTACCGATACCTCCGGCGAAGGTTTCGCCAAAATAACGCTGCGAATGACCCTGTGTATGGTCAAACATCGCCATCGTTATATCGGCGCGGAAACGAGGGGCCACCCGCGCTGCCATCCAATCGTGGAATCGTAACGACACTTCATTGAACAGCCACAGAATGCCTGAAAAAACCATCCATGGCATGATCGCCGTCAGAGCTTGATCCTTAGAAGCATCAGGATTTCCAAGGATATCCACCACATGACGCAGGAGATAGGGAATCAGCATCTCATTAATTGGCCAACCCAGCATCGTCAGAAAAAGGATCACAAAAGCGAATTTCTGCTTTTTGAGAAAATGACAAAAAAAAGCAGGCAAAGTAACAGGAAGACCGGAGGAATTCATGCGGGTCATTTCCCTGTAGACAACTCTATAAAAAGAACCATACCACCCCCAAACGGAAAGGCCAAAGGAAAAGAGAGGGGTTTTCTATCGGCCGCCTGTGATTGGTGTGCCTGCCCCATACAGAGCCTCCGCCCTCTGCTCGAACGCCTGAACCATGCGGCGCAGGACTTCGTGAAACAGGGATGTGGCGAGGGTTTGCAGCATCAGACCTTTGAACATAAAATCAATATCAAAATGCAAAATGCACGTGCCATCCCCCGCATCCTGAAAGGTCCATGTGTTGTCCAAACGGGAAAAGGGGCCCGAGACATAGTGAACATACACACGCTGGGGGGCGTCCAGATGCACGATGCAGGTGTATTTTTCCCGCAGAATTTTATACCCAATCAGGACATCGGCGGTAAATTGATGGGGGGTTTTTTGATACACGCGGGATCCCACGCACCACGGCAGAAATTCGGGGTAACGGTCAACATCCGCCACCAGATCAAACAGCTGCTGAGGGGTATAGGGCAGATGCCGTTTTTCCGTATGGCGCGGCATTATGCCCCCTGTTTGGCGGCGCGGAGTTTTAAAAAATCCTCGTCCGCATGGTACGACGACCGCGTTAAGGGGCTGCACGAGGCCATCAAGAACCCCTTGCCGTAGGCCATGGTTTGATAGCTGGCGAATTCATCGGGATCAACAAAGCGCATGACGGCGTGGTGCTTGGGCGTGGGTTGCAGATACTGGCCGATGGTCAGGAAATCCACCCCCGCCATGCGCAGATCATCCATAACCTGATACAATTCTGTTTTGGTTTCCCCCAAACCCACCATCAGACCAGATTTGGTGAAGATGCTGGGGTCTTTCTGTTTCACCTGATCCAGCAGGCGCAGAGAGTGAAAATACCGCGCCCCCGGGCGCACTTCGGGATACAGCCGCGGGACGGTTTCCAGATTGTGGTTGTACACATCGGGGCGGGCAGCCACGACGATATCAATGGCCCCGTCTTTGCGCAGGAAATCGGGGGTTAAGACCTCAATGGTGGTGTCGGGGGATTGTTTGCGAATGGCGGTGATGACATCGGCAAAATGCTGGGCCCCGCCATCGGGCAGATCATCCCGATCCACCGAGGTAATCACAACATGGCGTAGTCCCAGCTTGGACACGGCGGCGGCGACGTTAAAGGGCTCGAACGGGTCAACGGTGTCGGGGCGGCCTGTGGCCACGTTGCAAAAGGAACAGGCGCGGGTGCACACGCTGCCCAGAATCATCATGGTGGCGTGCTTTTGGGACCAGCATTCTCCGATGTTGGGACAAGCGGCCTCTTCGCAGACGGTGTTGAGTTTGTGTTCCCGCATCAGGGCGCGGGTTTCAAAATACGTGGGGGACGACGGCGCCCGCACGCGGATCCAATCGGGTTTTTGCCGTTGCACGGGCTGGTCAGGCTTGTCTTTGTGGTGGGGCTGCCGCAACGGAGGGGATTTCTGGGGAGCTTCGGAAATAAGGGTCATGACACTTCACGGAAACACAGGCTGTCTTTGGGTATCATGGGATACACCAAAAATCAAGGGGATCGGCGGGATCAAAAGCACATGCCGCAGTTGCCCCCCTGATGGCCCTGAAACAAACCAACCCCGCCCTTTACACCACCCTGCGGGCACAGATCATGGCCAAACTGCAGGGGGCGGGGTTATAGGGCGGCGGTGGTTTGGCGGTGGGTGAAGAAGGCGGCAACCCTGTGCTGTAAATTGCCTAAGTTTTCTTTGGTAGAGGCCACGGCGTTTCCTGCCACCCCTTGGGCTTTGGTGAGCATTTCGGAGGTTGCTTCCACCCCGCTTTGAACATTTTCACGCAGCGCATTGAATTGCTGAGAGGCCAAAACATCGGCTTTTTTGGTGGCCAAGGCAACATGGGTCGTCACGGTTTGGACTGTGTTTCCCACTGTTTTTGGTTCCGCATTGAGTGTGGCAAGTTTGGTTGTCAGTTCTTCTCGCTGTGCCAGCACACGGTCCAGCGTTCCAGTTTGGGAACGATCAGCGGCGTAAGCACCTATGCGTGCCGCCCCCATCGCAGCGGCCAGAGGAGGCAGACCCGCCATAGCGGCCGCCGTGGCCACAGCCGCCGCCCCGTTCATAACGGCGAGGGCTGTATTGCCCGACCGCGCGGCATGAACCGTTGCCGCAACAGACGCAACCACGCCCACAACACCCAAACCTCTCATGGCGGCCTGAGCCGCAGGATGCTGGGCAACAACGGCGACGTTATGGGCCACACCTTCAAGACGGGAAACAGCACCGTGCATCATGGTCGCTAAGGGATTTGGGGTTGACGATTGCATCATGGGCGGCCCCTCTGCAGCGTTGGCAGGGGCCCCTTTGGGAAGAATGTTGCCGACGAGCGTTTCAAAACGACCAAGAAAGGAGGTTTTATATTCTTGCTCCTGTGCAATAACAGCTTTTACCGCTTTCAGCGATTCCGTCATGGCGTGAGCATGGACGCTCTCTGTGACATTCTCCCCAAAGGTGACGTTGGCGCCGGGGGCATAGGCGTTGATGTAGGCATTGTTATAGCCTGTCTGATAAGCTGTTAATATTTTATCTGAATCGACATTTGCTGCCCCGGCAAGTTTAATCAATTCATCTCTTGTGCCGCCGCTGATCTGCGCATTTGGGGAAGCCAACCCGCCATCTCCCTGAAGGCGTACAATGCGTGCCAGAGGGTGATTATCCCCTTGACCCGGAACATAGCCGAAATGTCTTGGATTGCTTCGCCAGTTTATGGCCTCATTGAATCTTGTTAATAACGCTTCACCAGCTGTGCCACTCTCGGGGGCTGGGGTTGAGGGTGTAGGTGCCCCAGTGGGGGGTGTGGTGGACGCAGGGTCCGCAGCGGGGGCTGGGCTGGACCCATTTCCTCCATTGCCTCTGAAAGGATTTGCGACCAAAGCTATACCTGCAGCGGCAGCAGTAACACCACCGGCAGCCCCTAATATAAGGGTCCCTTTGCGCTGATGACCAACCCACTGTCGTAGAGGGTCGGTGGTTATGACAGCGGCAGCGGCAATGCCCAAAGCACCGGTTTTAATCCGGCCTATCCATGGCAATGATGTAATTCTTTGTCCCAGCTTTTGGAGAGGGTTTTGGTGTTGTTGTGATGAATCGGGAGTTGATTGTTGGTTTTCAGTCCCATCAACAGTATCGTCAGATGTTTCCGTTGTGTGAGGGGCATTAGAATGGGGCTCAGGTCTAGCCGCTCTCGTATTTTGGGGTTCACTGTTCGCATTCACCTCAACGCGATCCCTGCTTTCCATTTGTTCTCGCACTAGTTTTCTATAATCACCTGTAACAACATATTGAAAAATATGCTTTTCAATACTAGAGAGTGTAGTCACAAGATAAAAAGCATGCTATAAGTTTCCTGTTTTGTTATTTTTAAGCAGGAGTTTTGATTATGCATGAGACCCCAATTCATCATCGCCATGATTTATCTGACAAGGCTTGGGAGAAGTTAGAGCCTCTTTTGCC
>CANGYM010000090.1 GCA_947458145.1 Alphaproteobacteria bacterium
AAAACGATGGGCCACCGATCCCACCACAGGGGCCGGACCCATTGTGCACATCAAATTGCCCAGCCCCGTCAACGATTGGTACGGCATGGGGCCATTGGAGGTGGCGCGGGATGCCATTGATCAATACAACACGGCCTGTGCGTGGAATCAGGCTTTGTTGCAAAACGGATGCCGCCCCAGCGGGATTTTGACAGTGGATCCCGACAAAAATGCCAGCGGCAGCCTGAGCCCTGAGCAGTGGGAACGCCTGCGGGATCAGTTCGAGGAAAGCTATACCGGCGCCGCCACGGCGGGTCGGCCTTTGTTGTTGGAGGGCGGCCTGCGCTGGACGGATATGATGATTTCCCCGCGGGATATGGATTTCCTGAACATGAAACACAGCGCGGCGCGGGACATTGCCTTGGCCTTTGGCTATCCCCCTATGCTGCTGGGGATTCCCGGGGATAACACCTATAGCAACCAAAAAGAGGCCCGCTTGGCCCTGTGGGAGCAAACCATCCTGCCCCTGCTGGTCAACCTGATGGCCGCTGTGGAACAAAGCATCATCCATCTGTTTGATCCCACGCTGGTTTTGTCCTATGACGAAGACAAAATCTCCGCCCTATCCCCCCGCCGCGAAGACCTGTGGTCCCGCGTCAGCGCCGCCGACTTTTTAACCGAAACGGAAAAACGTCAGGCGGTGGGGTATGGTGGGGGTGAGGGGTGAGGGGTGAGGGGTGAGTGGAAGATGTTATTGTTTTGCAAAAAAAACAAAAAAAGTGACATCCGTCACGGCACGGCACGGCACGGCACGGCATAATCAGGGGGTCCTATCAACACAAATCAACCTTTTTTTTGGTTTGTGTTGTGCAACCCTTGAGGTTCAACCCATGTCTACGACTCAAGAAACACTCACTTTTGAGACCCCAGCAAGTCTCATAGAGTCCCTTTTGGACTACGTCGATCAACTTAATGTTGTTTTTATAGATGTTCTTACAAATGCAGGAAGAAGGGGATGGACATTTAATCGGTACCCAGCTTACGAGCTGGGTGATAGAAAGTACATGAAGGAGATGCTAGAAATTGTCAATAAGTTCAGAGATGAGTGGCCCAACGGCCACAGCACTGTGATTTATGACGGCATCCACGTCACAATCACCCTCACCTGAGAAACAACGGGAAGGGGCCACAAAACGGCCCCCATCCCTATCTTACTTTTCAGGTCAGGATATGGTATAAGAGCACCTCTATTGATCGTGTCAGGGGCCGTTTAGAGATATGATGATACGAAGGTTGTGAGGGGTTTGGGGCATCCACAACAATCATAGGCGTCCCTGATTCAGGGCGTCCTGAATCTCCTCCTCTGTCAACGGGTCCATGACAGGGCGCAGGGCCCGCAAACGATCCAAACGATTGCCCGACGGTGTTACGGCATCTGACGCAGACAAAGCCCGTTCAAGACAATAAATCGCCTGAGCATGCAAAGAGCGATGCTCTCTCTGCGCCGCCGATTTCAACGCCAAATACAACGGCTGTGGTATATTTTTAAGGGTGAGGGCTGTCATAAAACCTCCAAAACGGAACCATTATGCCTCTTTTTTGGCAATTTTTCAAGGGGGGTATTATTTCAAGAATATCAGGGCTGTTCATTTCTGCCAAAACCTAACGATTCTGCGTCATTCCGGCCCAGCGAGCGATAGCGAGCGCCGAGGCGGAATCCAGCGCAAATGCCAAAACGCGAAGCGTTTTGTTCCTTAGTTTTCACAAGACAAAGGCAAAAGGCTGCGCCTTTTGACAGTGGCGCTGGATACCGGATCTGCGGTCGCTGCGCTCCCTTGTCCGGTATGACGATGCATAGACATGTTATTTAAAAAAACCCTTGCTATCCCCCCCGAGGGCCCCTTAGATAGAAAGGATTTTTTATTCTGTTTTCTGTGTTGTTATGCCCAAATCCCCCCTGAAATCCAAAGCGTTGCCTGATGCGGTGGCCCCTGTGGGGCGGGGGGTGGCCCCCAGCACCACGTTATCGGTGCGGGGGGCGCGGGAGCATAATTTGAAAAACATCGACGTGGACATTCCCAAAAACCAACTCACCGTGATTACGGGGGTTTCGGGGTCGGGGAAGTCTTCGCTGGCCTTTGATACCATTTATGCTGAGGGGCAGCGGCGGTATGTGGAAAGCCTGTCATCCTACGCCCGCCAGTTTTTGCAGCTGATGGAAAAGCCCGATGTGGACCACATCGACGGCCTATCGCCCGCCATTTCCATTGACCAGAAAACCACCAGCCGCAACCCGCGCTCCACCGTGGGGACGGTGACGGAGATTTACGATTATCTGCGGTTGCTGTTTGCCCGTGTGGGGGTGCCGCATTCTCCCGCCACGGGCCTTCCTATTGCCAAGGAAAGCGTGTCCCAAATGGCGGACCGCATCGAAACATGGCCCGAGGGCAAGCGCATTTTGATTTTGGCCCCCGTGGTGCGGGACCGCAAGGGGACCTTTGTGGATTTGTTTCAGGATTTGCGGAAAAAGGGCTTTGTGCGTCTGCGCATCAACGGCAAACAGGTGGGGATGGATGAAATCCCTGTTTTGAAAAAAACATTAAAACACGATATTGAGGTCGTGGTGGACCGTCTGGTTTTGGGCGGGGATATCCGCACCCGTCTGGTGCAATCGCTGGAAACCGCCAGCAAGCTGAGTGAGGGCATTTTGTGGGTTTTGGATGCGGATTCCGATGAAAAAACCGTGTTTTCTGAGCATTTTTCCTGTCCCGAATCGGGCTTTGCGCTGGATGATATTGAACCACGTTTGTTCAGTTTCAACAGCCCCCACGGCGCTTGCGCCACCTGTGACGGTCTGGGGGTGCGGGTGGTGATTGATCCGCGGCGGATTGTGCCGGATCCCTCCCTCAGCCTCAACGATGGCGCCATTGCCCCATGGGCGGGGAAGTTCCACAGTTATTATGATCAGACGCTGCAGGCGGTGGCCAAGCATTTTGAGGCGCGGATGAATACGCCCTTTGAAAAGCTCCCCAAAGGTCTGCAACATGCCCTGATTTACGGGACAGAGGTGCCCATCACCATTCACTACAACGATGGGTTTCGGGCGTACAAAACCAACAAGCCCTTTCCTGGTCTGGTGGGGTATTTGGAAAAACGGTATCAGGCCAACGAACTGTCCGGCGATGAACAGGAACGGTACTGCGTGGAAAAGGACTGCGACACCTGCGGCGGCACCCGTCTGAATGAAAAGGCCCTGTGTGTGAAAATTGCGGGCAAAACCATTGCCGATGTGACGGCGTTGTCCATTGGGGAGGCTTACCTGTGGATTGCCGAAACCCTGCCCCCCCAGCTGGGCACCCAAGATCACGCCATTGCGGATCGGATTTTGCGGGAAATACGGGAAAGATTGTCCTTTCTGAACAATGTGGGCCTGTCCTATTTGACCCTGCACCGCCACGCCAGCACGCTGTCAGGGGGGGAGAATCAGCGGATTCGCCTAGCCTCCCAAATCGGATGCGGGTTGAGCGGGGTTTTGTATGTGCTGGATGAACCCTCCATCGGGTTGCATCAACGGGACAATGATCGTTTGCTGGAAACGCTGCGGAATTTGCGGGATCTGGGCAACACCGTTTTGGTGGTGGAACACGACGAAGACGCCATGCGCACCGCCGATTATTTGATTGATATGGGCCCCCGCGCGGGGCGCTTTGGCGGGGAAGTTGTGGCGGCGGGCACGCCCGATGTGGTGATTGCGCATCCCAAAAGCCTCACCGGTGCCTATTTACGGGGTGATCAAGAAATTACCCCCCCCGCAACACGGCGCAAGGGCAGTGGAAAAACCCTGTCCCTGCGCGGGGTGCATTATCACAATTTGCAAAATGTGGATGTGGACATTCCGCTGGGGACCCTGACCTGTGTCACGGGGGTGAGTGGATCGGGCAAGTCGTCTTTGGTCATGGACAGTTTGTATCAGGGGATGCTGGCCCGTTTTTGGCGTTCGGACCTGCAACGCTATATGCACAGCATCGAGGGCGGCGAGTGGATCGACAAAGTCATCGAAATTGATCAATCCCCCATTGGCCGCACGCCGCGGTCCAACCCCATCACTTATATCGGGGCCTTTACGCCCATTCGGGATTGGTTTGCGGCCCTGCCAGAGGCCAAAGCCCGTGGCTATGCCCCTGGCCGCTTTTCCTTTAACGTCAAGGGGGGACGGTGCGAGGCCTGTCAGGGGGACGGGTTGATTAAAATTGAAATGCACTTTCTGCCCGATGTGTATGTGGAATGCGAAACGTGCAAGGGCAAACGGTACAACCGCGAAACGCTGGATGTGACATACCGCGACAAATCCATTGCCGATGTCTTGCAAATGAGTG
>CANGYM010000091.1 GCA_947458145.1 Alphaproteobacteria bacterium
CCCCCCATTCTAAAACCAAAAGAAAAAGCCTTTTCTTTATAGGGCTTGGTCAATAGGGTTCAAATCGTCATCCGATAAAGCCTTCTGATCTGGACCAGAATCTTGGCCTTTGGCGTTGATGTCGCGATCCACAAATTCGATATACGCTAAGGGCGCCGCGTCACCATAGCGAAAGCCTGCCTTGATAATGCGGGTATAGCCGCCAGGACGGCCCTGATAACGGGACGCCAAGGTGGTGATGAGCTTGTCAACAATCACATCATCGCGCAAAATGGAAAACAACAACCGACGATCGTGCAAAGTGGCACCGCGGGCACGGGTGACGATTTTTTCAATATAGGGACGCAGTTCGCGTGCCTTAGGCAACGTCGTTTTGATTTGTTCGTGTTTAACCAAAGCGCAAGCCATGTTGACAAGCATCGCGGAACGATGGGAAGACGTCCGGTTTAGTTTACGACCTTTAATACCATGTCTCATGACACACCACCCTTATGTTAGGCTTAGAACGGCTCTTCAATACGCCGGGATAAATCTTCAATGTTTTCTGGGGGCCAGTCAGGAATTTCCATCCCGAGGGCCAGACCCAGCTTGTCCAGCTCATCTTTGATTTCATTCAAAGATTTACGGCCAAAATTGGGAGTGCGCAGCATTTCGTATTCGGTTTTTAACACCAAATCCCCAATGTACACGATGTTATCGTTGCGCAGACAGTTGGCGGCACGAACGGAAAGTTCCAGATCCTCAACCTTGCGCAGCAGGTTTTTGTTAAACGGCAGGTCAGGGTGCTCTTCGGCGCGGGCGTGACCGCGCGTGGGCTCTTCAAAGGTAATGAAGGGCTGCAGCTGGTCCTGAATAATCCGACTGGCCAGACCCACGGCATCCTCAGGGGAGAGGGTTCCGTTGGTTTCGACGCTCAGCAACAGTTTGTCATAATCGGTGACCTGTCCAACACGGGCACCCTCAACGCGAAACGCAACACGCTGCACGGGACTGTAAATCGCATCAATGGGAATCAAACCCAAAGGCGCATCCTTAGGCAAGTTTTCGTTGGCAGGAACATACCCCTTACCCGTTTCCACCAGCAACTCGGCATCCAACTCCGCATCTTTATCAAGCGTGCAAATCACAACCTCAGGGTTTTTAATCTGAACATCATGGGGCAGGGAAATCATGCCAGCGGTCACCACACAAGGACCTTTGGCTTTCAAAGACAATTTTTTACGGCCATCGCTGAGCACAGACACGGCAATGGTCTTCAGGTTCAGAATAATGTCCGTGACATCTTCCCGCACACCGTTGATGGAGGAGAATTCGTGCAGAACGTTTTTAAACGTCACATTGGTAATGGCGGCCCCTTGCAAAGAAGACAGCAGCACACGGCGCAGGGCATTCCCCAAGGTGACACCAAAGCCACGCTCCAGAGGCTCCACCACGATGGTGGCGGCATTTTTGTTAGAGGCATCCCGAGCGATTTTCATCGACGTGGGCTTAATCAACGCTTGCCAGTTTTCTTGCAGCATACTTTTCACCTTTAGCCCTGAAAATTAAACACGACGACGTTTCGGAGGACGGCACCCATTATGGGGAATCGGCGTCACGTCCCGAATGGAAGACACAATAAAACCGGCCGACTGCAGCGCACGCAGGGCGGATTCCCGACCCGAACCTGGGCCATTCACCTGAACATCCACGGTTTTCATGCCGTGTTCCATGGCATCGCGGGCGGCCTTTTCGGCGGCAACCTGCGCGGCGTAGGGGGTGGATTTCCGCGCACCCTTAAAGCCATTGGCCCCCGAGGTGGACCAAGCAATGGTGTTGCCCTGCTGATCTGTAATGGTGATGATGGTGTTGTTAAACGTGGAATTCACGTGAACCACACCAACAGAGATGTTTTTACGCTCAGAACGCTTTAGACGCGCTGTTTGCTGCTTTGCTTTGGCCATACCCTAAAATCCACTATGATGTTTTCTTCTTGCCGGCAATGGCCACGGCTTTCCCTTTACGGGTGCGGGCATTGCTGGACGTCCGCTGACCGCGAACGGGCAGGCGCTTGCGGTGACGCAGGCCGCGATAGCAGGCCAGATCCGTCAATCGCTTGATGTTCATGGAAACTTCACGACGCAAGTCCCCTTCGACAACCACGTTCTCGTCAATATAGGAACGGATTTTCAAAACGTCGGCATCGCTGAGCTGATGCACGCGCAGGGAAGGATCAACCCCAACGGCCGCGCAAATGGATCGGGCCGCCGCAGGGCCAATCCCATGAATGTAAGTCAAAGCAATCACCAGACGCTTCGCTGTAGGAATGTTAACACCGGAAATACGGGCCACAGGCTTAAAACTCCTTATTTAAAAACAACCATCACAACACGTGAAAAGAGAAGGCATCTTAATTACTTTACTGCCGTTGTCAACGCTCTTTCTTCAAGTTTTTCAAAAATAGAGCGCCGCACCGATTCTATGGGCGCCATACCGTCAACAGTCCGAAGGAGCCCCAGATTTTCATAGAACGGCAAAATGGGCAACGTTTGATCGTGATACAGGCGCAAACGCGACACCACAACATCGCCGCGATCATCAGAGCGTCTGGTAAAGGACGTTCCGCCGCAAACATCACACACATCTTCAACCTTGGGCGGATGAAACATCTGGTGATAGCCTGCGCCGCAGGTGCCGCAGCTGAAACGGCCTTCGATTCGCTCAATCAGGGCTTTTTCATCCACCTGAAACACAATGACGGCGGTAAGGGGGGTGTGTTTTTTTTCCAAAATGCCATGCAAGGATTCTGCCTGAGACAGCGTCCGAGGAAACCCATCCAAAATAAAACCGTTTTGACAGTCTGCGCCGTCCAAACGCTCTGCGACCAGATCAATCATGACCTCGTCAGGAATCAAAGCCCCCTGTTCCATCAGGGCTTTGGCCTGCACACCAACCCTTGTGCCGGCCTTCACCGCCGCACGCAGCATATCCCCCGTGGCCAGCTTAGGAATGCCATACTGCGCGGATAAGGCATCCGCTTGGGTGCCTTTGCCAGCACCTGGTGGGCCAAACAAAACAATGCGCATCATCACCGTCCCTTAACCAGCTTGTTTTTTTTCATCAACCCATCGTACTGGTGCACCAGCAAATGGGAATTGATGTGGTTAATGGTATCCATAACCACCGTCACCACAATCAGCAAACTTGTCCCCCCAAAATAAAAGGGAATGCTATATTCGGCCATCAAAAACTCGGGCAGCAAACACACAATCACCAGATAACCCGCCCCAAAAACCGTCAAACGGGTCAGCAGACTGTCGATATAGGACGCCGTTGCCTTGCCTGGGCGAATCCCGGGGATAAAGGCCGTGTTCTTTTTCAAATTGTCCGCAACCTCAACCGGATTAAACACAATGGAGGTATAAAAAAAGCAGAAAAAGACAATCAGAGACGCATAAACCAGCATATAAAGAGGCTGCCCATGCCCCAGCATCGCCACGGCATCATTCACCCAAGACATAGAACTCTGTCCACCGCTAAACTGCAGGATCGAGGCCGGAATCACCAACAAAGCATTGGCAAAAATGGGGGGAATAACCCCAGAGGTGTTTAACTTCAGGGGCAAATGGGAACTCTGGGCCCCGTAAACCTGCTGGCCCACCTGACGTTTGGGATACTGGATGGTGATGCGGCGCTGGGCGCGTTCCATATACACCACGGCCACAATCACGCCAACGGCCAGCAAAACGAACATCAAAACGGACAGGGACGATATCTGCCCCGTCCAGCCCAAGGTTAAAAGGGAACTAACTCCCATAGGCAAATGCGCGACGATCCCCGCGAAAATGATCAGGGAAATCCCGTTGCCGATGCCGCGAATGGTGATTTGCTCCCCCAGCCACATCAAATACACGGTGCCGCCCACCAGGGTAATCACCGTGGTTAATCTGAAAAACAGGCCCGGATTATGAACGGCCGAACCGCCCATCCCCTCTAGCCCCACGGCAATGGCATAGCCCTGAATCGCCGTCAAAATCACCGTTAAATAACGGGTGTATTGAATCAATTTGGTGCGACCATAATCGCCGTCTTTTTTCAATTGGCCCAACTGGGGGGACACCGCCGTCATCAGCTGGATGATGATGGATGCGGAAATGTACGGAAAGATATTCAGGGCAAAAATCGACATCCGCCCCAACGCCCCCCCCGCAAAGGCATCAAACACC
>CANGYM010000092.1 GCA_947458145.1 Alphaproteobacteria bacterium
GTACCCTGGGGATGTATTTTATGTTCACTCGCGCCTGCTGGAACGCGCCGCGAAAATGAGTGATGAACAGGGTGGTGGCTCTCTCACCGCGCTTCCCATTATCGAAACCCAAGCGGGGGATGTATCCGCCTACATTCCCACCAACGTGATTTCCATCACCGACGGGCAGATTTTCCTGGAAACAGGATTATTTTATAAGGGGATTCGTCCCGCCATTAACGTGGGGCTTTCCGTCAGCCGTGTGGGATCCGCCGCCCAAACCAAGGCCATGAAGCAAGTCGCCGGCAGCATCAAGCTGGAACTGGCCCAGTACCGTGAGATGGAGGCGTTTTCCCAGTTTGCCTCTGATCTGGATGCCTCCACCCGCAAATTGCTGGACCGTGGGGCGCGGTTGACGGAACTGCTGAAACAAAAGCAGCATCACCCCCTGTCTATGGAAGAACAGGTTGTGTCCCTTTATGCTGGTGTCAACGGGTTTTTGGACACAGTTCCTACGGCGGATGTTGTGGCGTTCGAGCATGCCTTGCTAACCCTGATGCGTACGGTTCATGCCAGCACCCTAGAGACCATTCGCAAAGACAAAAAAGTTGATGAGCCCATCAAGGCGAAACTCAACAGCATCATTCAAGATTGTCTGGACAGCTTTCTGGTGAAAAAGGCGTAGGTTATGGCGAATCTGAAGGAACTTCGCGGGCGTATCAGCAGCGTGAAATCCACGCGAAAGATCGTGACTGCCATGAAAATGGTGGCCTCCAGCAAGCTGCGCCGCGCCCAAGCCAAGGCCCTGCAGGCTGTGCCCTATGCGGATGGATTGGCGGCGATGCTGAGTGCCCTGCGCGGCGAAACCGATGATATGGCCCCCCCTTTGTTTCGGGGCTTTGATAATCCATCCCCCAAACATTTGATCATTCTGATCGGATCGGATCGGGGATTGTGCGGGGGCTTTCACTCTGCGTTGTTTAAATTCCTGCGCGAATTCACAGCCGACCTGAGATCCAAGGGCCAAGAGCCCGACCTGTTGATCGTGGGTAACAAATTGATCAGTCGTATGGGCACCATCCTGCCCGTGGCCCATACTGTGCCGAACATTTCAAAAACGCTCGGCTTTTCTGCTGCGGAAGCCATCGGCCAGTGGGCGATGGATCGGTTTCTGCAGGGGGACTATGGCCAGTGCAGTGTGATTTACAGCCGGTTTGTGTCGGCCCTGACTCAGGTTCCCACGTTGCAGGGGTTGATGCCTCTGCCAGAGGATGCCGGCCATCAGGACGATAAAAAACCCACAGAGCGTCCTTATCTCTATGAACCCTCCAAAGAAACTCTGTTTGCGGAGATTCTGCCCAAAAATGTTCATGTTCAGATTTATCGGGCTTTGCTGCAAAGCGCGGCCAGCGAAGAGGCCGCCCGTATGAATGCCATGGACAACGCCAGCCGCAATGCCAAAGAGGTCATTGATGATTTGACGTTGCTTTACAACCAAACCCGACAGGCACAGATTACCAAAGAACTGATGGAAATCATCGCCGGATCCGAAGCGCTTTAAATGAAAGGAAAGCCCTGATGTCTCACCAAAACATAGGAAAAATTACCCAGGTTATGGGGGCCGTAATTGATGTTAAATTTTCCGCCCCTTTGCCGGATATCAAAAACGCCCTGCATGTGGACAATCATGGCCAACTGTTGGTTTTGGAGGTTGCGCAGCATTTGGGCGACGGTGAAGTCCGCTGTTTGGCCATGGATGTAACCAACGGTCTGACCCGTGGTCAGGACGTTGTGGACAGCGGGTCCCCCATTACTGTGCCCGTGGGCAAAGAAACCTTGGGCCGTATTTTTAACGTGTTGGGTGACCCCATTGACGAGCGCGAGGCTGTTCAGGGCCAAACCCGCTGGAGCATTTACCGCGAAGCCCCCGATCTTGAGGACCAATCCACCGATTCTGAAATTTTGGTGACGGGGATTAAGGTTGTGGACCTGTTGGCACCCTATGCCAAGGGTGGAAAAATCGGTCTGTTCGGCGGGGCCGGTGTGGGCAAAACCGTTCTGATCATGGAGCTGATCAACAACATCGCCAAGGCCCACGGGGGTTATTCCGTGTTCGCCGGTGTGGGCGAGCGTACGCGGGAAGGCAACGACCTGTACCACGAAATGATTGATTCCAAAGTCATTGATTTAAACGGTGATACCTCGAAAGTGGCGCTGGTGTACGGACAGATGAACGAGCCCCCCGGGGCCCGTGCCCGTGTGGCCCTGACGGGTCTGACCATGGCGGAATACTTCCGCGATGAAGAGGGGCAGGACGTTCTGTTTTTCGTGGATAACATTTTCCGGTTCACACAGGCAGGGTCCGAAGTGTCCGCGCTTTTGGGCCGTATTCCCTCCGCCGTGGGGTATCAGCCCACCTTGGCCAGTGAAATGGGGGAACTGCAGGAACGCATCACCAGCACAAAAAATGGGTCCATTACTTCCGTTCAGGCCATTTATGTCCCTGCGGATGACTTGACCGACCCCGCGCCGGCAGCGTCCTTTGCGCATTTGGATGCCACCACCGTTTTGTCCCGTAGCATTGCAGAGCAGGGGATTTACCCTGCGGTGGATCCGTTGGATTCCACGTCCCGCATCCTGTCTGCCGATGTGGTGGGCGAGGAACATTACGCCGTGGCCCGTCAGGTCCAAAAAGTTTTGCAATCCTATAAATCGCTGCAAGACATCATCGCCATTTTGGGGATGGATGAATTGTCCGAGGAAGACAAACTCACCGTGGCCCGCGCCAGAAAAATTCAGCGGTTCCTGTCCCAGCCCTTCCACGTGGCGGAGGTCTTCACGGGATCCCCTGGGGTGTTTGTGCCGCTGGCGGAAACCATTCGGGGGTTTAAGGAAATTTTGGACGGTCACTACGACCACCTGCCCGAGGCCGCGTTTTACATGGTGGGCACCATTGACGAGGTCAAAGAAAAGGCCAAAAAAATGGCCGTGAAAATGGCAGCTTAACCCATGAGCGACCCCATCACGCTGGATTTGGTAACGCCGGAAAAACGGGTTTGTCAGGACCCCTACACCATGATCGTGTTGCCCGGGGCAGAGGGCGAAGTGGGTATTCTGTCCCAGCACCAACCCATTATCCTGACGCTGAAGGCCGGCGACATCCGCCTGTATCAGGGCACCACCGTGACCAAAACCATCCCCATCACCGGCGGTTTTGCCGAATTTTCCGGCGAAGTCTGCCGCGTTTTGGCGGATGGGTTGATAGGGAACGGGGAATAGGGATCCCAGAATCTTAATCGCCCCCTCACTGACAGGGAGAGGGCATGGAAAAAACCAAAGCCCCCCCAATCCCAAAGGAGAGGGGGGCTACGACATGAAAAACCCCGAAAAAACCCCGACTATTTTTCTTTTAGGTGCCGTAAGAGCACCCATATTGCCCACATAGAGTGGGACAGGAAAAAGAGCCTGAAAGGCTTTTGGGGTATATGAACAAAACGCTCGTTGACCACCCACATAGATTCGAACGAGTGAAAAAATAAACCAGTCCTGTCATCGGGATGATAGAAACGTGATGTGAGAAGTTGATAGCCTTTGCGATGGTGGTTTTGCACTTGGTTTTTTTTGGGTAAAAGCTTTGTAACAGAATTGTCACAAAGCAGGACATGCCAGACAATCCTTGGATTATCCTTTCGGAGGCACCAAGAATAAAGCCTCTTCAAACAAGGTCTGAAAAAGGCAATCTCTGACACATTCACCCTAATATATATATATATATATATGTCAAGAATTTTATTCACATCCCCAAAAAATAAAAAAATCGTTTGGGATCAGGGGTTTTTGCCTATCCCTCCTCAGGGTTGCAGGCCCGCCGCAGGCCGTCGCCCACGAAAATCAGCAGGGACAACAGGGCGGCCATGGACACAAAGGCCGACAGGGCCAGCCATGGGGCCTGTAGGTTGTTTTTGCCCTGCAGGATCATCTCGCCCAGGGATGGGGACCCGGGGGGCAGGCCAAAGCCCAGCAAATCCAGCACCGCCAACGTTTCAATGGCCCCCGTCATCTGAAACGGCAAAAACGTAAAGGCCGCCACCAAGGCATTGGGCAAAACGTGGGAAAATAAAATTTTCATCGGCGCATGGCCCTGCGTCACGGCGGCCACGATATAGGGTTGCTTGCGGACCTTCAGACACTCTGCCCGCAC
>CANGYM010000093.1 GCA_947458145.1 Alphaproteobacteria bacterium
CCTTCCTTAATATATGCGGTATATATGCGGTGGGGGGGATAAAAAAAACCCCCTCCGAAGAGGGGGAAAACCCTAGGTTTTTTGAAAGCCCCGCTAGGGGGCAGGAGTGCGCGATAGGATCTCCGATCTCCCAATAATACTCTCTGCGACTTGTCTGAAAACACGATAAGTTTTGCCATTTTGCCCTTGGATGACTACCATTTCTGGGTCAGGGGCAAGATGAGAATCGGGAAGATCAAAATCTTCATCTTCCAAGCTCAAACCGGTAAAAGTCTCCGTTTGGGCGGAAGGAAAAATGATAGTGACCGTTTCGCCGGCAGGAAAGTCAAAGCGAGACTCAGAGAGTCTGCACACGAATGTGCCAGAAGGCACGATTGTTTCAGAAGACATGACGTCAGGGGATAAAATCACGCCGCCCCAGAAAGAAGGAACGCGTGATAGGGCATTGTAGTAAGCACCAGAGGTGCTCGTCCCAAAAAAAGCCGAAGCTGTTTCGTGGAACGTTGGATACTAACAATTCACCCTAATATATATATATATATTAGTCAAGCATTTTATTGAAAAAATTTTTTTGGCTTTAAACTTTTGTTTTTTCATGGTTTTTGAAAATACAAAGGGGGTTTGGTCCCTATCCCTGCCTATCCCCCCGCCACAGACGTGCCAGCCACCATGCCCCGGGCAGCAGGATGAACAACGGCCCCGCCCACAAAATCGCCGTTTGTGTTTTCAGCGGCGGCACCAGCGACAAATCCGTGCCGTAGTTTTTTTCCAGCAGGGCGCGAATCTGTGTTTCGTTCATCCCTTTGTTCAGGGATTCCCGAATAAACATCCGCATGGCATCGGCCATGGGGGATTGGGATTCTGACAGGGGCTCGCCTTGGCACACGGGGCAGCGCAGGGTTTTTTCCAGGGCCATGGCGCGGGCCTCCAGCGCCGGATCCCTCAGCGGGGTAAAGGCGGAGAGCACCACCACCAACATCACCGAGAGCAAAGACAAAGGGATTGTTTTCATCATCAGGGTTCCTTCGTGTCACAGCGGGGCAGCGGGCCATAGCCCGAGGGCTGGGGCATGGCCACCAAAGGGGCCCGTCTGGCGGGAACAAAAACCGGCTTGGGATTGACAACGGCCCAGACGGCCTCGCGCTCGATACGCACGCACCAGGCGCCGGCCAGCGCTTGGGGCCACACACGGGACCAGAATGGATGGGTGGCCCAGCGCGGCGCATAGGGCCAAAACAACAAAACAGGTTTTTTCACCGTGATTTTCAGGCAACAGCGCCGCAACAGCTCCGTAAGCTGAAACAGGGTATAGGGATGCCCATACCCAAAGGGCGTTTGATCCCGATGCGCCCACAGGCCCAAACGGTTGGGCACAATCAAAACAATGCTGCCCCCCCGTGTGCTGATGCGCAGGATATCTTGCAAAAACGCCTCAGGATCCTGACTAAATTCCAAACTGTGCATGGCCAAAATGGTATCAAAGGTATCGTGAACAAAGGGCAAGCGGTGATCCTGCACCAACACCGCGCGATTGTTGTGATCCTCTGGCCACGGCATAATCCCCTGACGGGCCGGCATGGCCCAAAACACGGTTTTTTCCGGATCGGGAAAACCTGAAAACAGGGGAATGCCATACCCCAGACACAGCGTTTTTTCCCCCACGGGGCAATCCATAGCCGCCAAAACCCGCAAAAGATCCTGCGCCGTGCGCTGTCCCAACGCCGTGTTGTAAAAATCCCGCAAAAACCGAACATCAATGGACATGACCAGCGACTCTTATGGCCCCTTGGGCGATGGAAAGGACGACCCAACACCCTGAAAAAAAGTTTTCAGGGACGACAGGGGCCGCATCACCGAAAAAACCCGCGCAATATCACGCTGCAAAAACGCCCGCATCTGCGCCGCATTGTACGCCCCATCCCCTGTCATCACCAACGCCGCATGCAGCAGAATTTGGGACAGCAGCGCCCGCTTGGTGTAATAATTATGATCCGTCGCGGTATCCCCCGCGCAGTGCCAGATTTCATCGGCCACGGACCACAGCAACCCCTGAAACCCAACGGGCTTGGCCGCCATCAGCACAGACAGGGCCATGGGCGATGCCGCAAACACATCCAAAAAGGCTAGGGCTCCCTCTGTCACCCGATCCCGCGTTCGGGGTGCAGCTGCGATGCGCCCCGCATGATCCGCCACGGCTTGGCCGCAGCCATGTTTCACAAAATCAAACAGGCCAGCCTCCCCCGATGGAGCGGCGGTAATGGCCACAACCAGCGACGGGGCAACCCCCAGAAACGTCTGCCACGAAAAGCCCTTTTCCGGCAACGCCCCCAAAAAATCCCGCAGCAGGGCCATATCGTCAACACGAAAAGGAGAGGTGGTCATAACCAGAGCGGGCCTTTGTTCGTAAACAGGCCTGCATTATAGCACCTTTGGGGGGGAAAGGGGATGGGGTTTTTCAAGAGGGAAAAGGATCAATATCCCCCCTTGCTATACCCTTTCAGCTATGCTAACCAGACGGGGCTTTGGGGAATAAAAACCACGGAATCATGACGAAAACGCTTGGCCATCACCGCACTGCCCGAAACTACGCCGCGGCTCTGTTAGAGGAAGCCCGTGCCTTTTCCGCCGTCGCCGTCACAGGGGATTGCTTAACGGCGCTTGCGGATTTGATCCGGCAGGATCCCAATGTTCCCTATACCCTGAATGCCTGCTATCAAAAACCAAAGGCCAACAGTCCCGTGGCCGCGTTTTTTGCCGATCGCGGATGCACCCAGCCACAATTTATTTTGCGCTTTTTGGCCCTGCTGGCCATGCACAACCGGTTTTCCCTGTTGCCCACCATTGCCGATATGTATCAGCGCCTGTATGATGAAGAGCAATGGATTGTGGATATTTCCGTCATCTCGGCCACACCCCTGACAGACGACGAAGAAACCCAAATCACCACCCTGTTGCAGGCACGTTGGCCCCAGCCCCGTGTGATGTTTTCTGTCAATACCCTGCTGCTGGGGGGCTTTCAGATTCTGGTGGGCTCGTGCCTGTACGATCTGTCGTTGGCCAACCGTCTGCAGCAGCTAAAAACCAAACTTTCCGGCGTGATTGCCCGTTCATACGAAGGAGACCTTCCCCAATGACACAAAAAACCACCCAAGCCATCTCTGAAATTGCCTCCGTCCTGAAGCGGGAAATTGCCGATTTTGCCGCCAAGGAAGATTTAAACGAAGTGGGCTTTGTCCTAACCGTGGGGGATGGAATCGCCCGCGTGTATGGGCTGGACACCATTCAATCGGGGGAAATGGTGGAATTTCCCAACGGCGTGAGGGGTGTTGCGCTGAGTTTAGAAGAAGGCAGCGTTGGCATCGTGATTATGGGCGATTCCCGCGGTATCAAGGAAAATGATGTTGTCCGCAGAACCCACCGCATTTTGGAAATTCCTGTGGGTATGGGCCTGCTGGGCCGTGTTGTGGATGCGCTGGGCAATCCCATTGACGGCAAAGGCCCCATCGAAAATGTCACCATGCGGGAAACCGAAACAAAAGCCCCTGGGATCATCGCCCGTCAATCCGTTTTTGAACCTGTGCAAACAGGGATTAAAGCCATTGATGCCCTGGTGCCCATCGGGCGTGGCCAGCGGGAATTAATCATCGGCGACCGCCAAACCGGAAAAACCACGGTGGCCATGGATGCCATCCTGAATCAACGGGCCATGAACGAGGCCGCCGCGGATGACAAAGGCAAACAGTTCTGTATTTATGTGGCCATCGGCCAAAAACGATCCACCGTCGCGCAGATTGTGAAGACGCTTGAGGAAAATGGGGCCCTGCCCTATTCCATCGTTGTGTCCGCCACCGCGTCGGATCCCGCCCCTATGCAGTTTTTGGCCCCCTACACCGGATGCGCCATGGGTGAATTTTTCCGCGACAACGGCATGCATGCCTTGATCGTGTATGATGATCTCAGCAAACAGGCGGTGGCTTACCGTCAGGTGTCGTTGCTGCTGCGTCGCCCCCCCGGACGGGAGGCGTACCCTGGGGATGTATTTTATGTTCACTCGCGCCTGCTGGAACGCGCCGCGAAAATGAGTGATGAACAGGGTGGTGGCTCTCTCACCGCGCTTCCCATTATCG
>CANGYM010000094.1 GCA_947458145.1 Alphaproteobacteria bacterium
GAAGAGATTCAGAAAAGTAATGCTGCAAAAAGTTTGAAGAAGGACCTTTTTTTCTCCCTCCTTATTCACGATACAGATGAAATTTATGGGGAGCCGGCAACATCGGTGGCATCAGTGCATGCGAGCGAGGAAAATCATGACAAGCTTCGCCCTGTACATCCGCCGCGCTCTCTGGTTGTTGCTTATCTTCATCACAAGGCCAGTCAGTTACGGGGCATCGGTGATTCATCTAAGTTTATTCAAAAGGTCAATGAGGATTTAAAATATCAGGGCCGTTGGAAGACCAAGGAACCACAAATCCTAAAAGCCCTTGAAAAAGCTTTGGGTGTGGATGATTTGGATGAAGTTCTTAGGATACTTATTGGTACCGACCCTGTTGATGATGCTTATATCCATCAATCCAATCCTCAGGAAACCTTGCAAAACAAGCAGGACCCTGTTGATAAGGCCAAAATCCTTTGCTCTATCTCTCCGAAAAACCAGGCCTTGGCAGCCTTAGTCAAATTGATTGATCGCCTTGATGGCACAGTGTGGAACAATCAAACGGCGGAGCTGGCATTGCCTTGGTTCCCCACTGTTAAAAAGGGTCAGCCGTATGACACAGATGGTTTAGAACAAACAATCGCTTATTTATCGAAGTCTCTGCCAGATGCATTAAAAAAAGCCCGTCCTTTATTACAACTTGGCAGGTTATTTGGTGCAGCTACTGTCCAAGAATTACATACACCCAAGCCTGATCGTTTAGAGCCAGACTCTGATATTATAAGTTCCCCAAACACAAAAAGATTGCCGCCCAGATATGAAGGGGATCCTTATGAACAATGGACTGCAGCGACAACCTCTTTGTTGCCTGATCAAAAGAATAAACAATTGTATTCTGTATATAAAGCCCTACAACCTCTCTTAGAGGGGGAATATGATCGCATTAATTCCCAAACAAAGGAAGTGATCAAAAGAGTCAAGGCAAATCATCAAGGAATAGAGGCATTTTTCAGGCAAATCGCCGATGCATCGGTAAGCATTGGTCCGTGGGTTCAGTTGGCCGGTGCGGGGGCACTCGCCGCTGCGCTGGCTGCTCCGGCAGAATGGCAAGCACCCCTTATGCTGTTGGGAAAAACATCGGTGGCGTTGGGTACGTTGGGCACCATGCCCGCCATGTGGCAGCGTAGTGCCATAGATCGCAGTGTTTTGGGATTAACAGCGGCTGGTTTTTGTACAACCGTTGCGTATCAGATGCTATCGCATCCGGAAATGGGCCCTGCGGCGCTGATATTGGGAAATGCTGTGTGGAGCATAAGCCGTTACACGGCGCAGGCAAATCCTGCGGATAGGCGTTATCCGGCGGAATTTTCTCCTTTTGGTATTGGCAAGCATCTTGTTGACGAAACGAAAAGGACTGGTGAAGTTATACGTGATTCTTTCACGCACTTTAGTCAAAATGCCTGTGCGTGCTGGCGTGTGGTTAGGACAAACAAGGGGAAATCCCTCCCCACGGGCGGTCGCGAAGGACGCATTCGCGATACAGAAAGCATTGCGCAATTCAATGTGGCATTATGGACGGCGGCGGTGATAACACAAGGATTGGCATTAACGCCGTTCCCTATACTAAACAGGCTTGATATTGTTGCGCAGATAGCCACAGGTTGTGGGAACGCTGTTGAAGGGATGCATCACGGTAATCCTGGGTTTACTTTTGCGGGCTTGGGAAGTGCCATTGCTCGTGCTGTGCTGGCTGGTAACGTAACGGACAATCCACAGGTCGATACGGCTGCTACTGCAGGATTATTTGCAGGTTTTGGTGGGTTCGGTTTAGGGTTAAACCGTGCTAACAATAAAGGACAAGAAAAATAAAGTATCGATAATCCAACCTCCCACCCCTAAAGGTTTCAAAACGTCAGGGATTGCCACAACCCCCCCCCATACCCTATCGTGGGGGACATGAAAACCCCCACCCCCACCCCCAAGGCCCCCTTATGACGACCCACCTCCACCCTGTTTTGATGATTGTGGCGGCGGGGGATGGGACCCGTGCGGGATTGCCTGTGCCCAAGCAGTATTATGGGGATCCCTCGCCGCTGGGGCGGGTTTTGGGGGGTTTGTCCGCCCTGTATCCCACCATCGTGGTGCATGGGGCGTATCATGGGGTGTGGATTGATCCCTTGAGGGCGCAATATCCCCATGTCCATTTTTGCGTGGGGGGGGCAACGCGGGCCGATTCGGTGGTGTGTGGGTTAAGGGTGATGGCGTCTGCGGATTTTCCCGCCGCCGCCCCCCATGTTCTGATTCACGATGCGGCGCGTCCGTCGGCCCCCCCGTCCCTGTTTGCGCGGGTGGCGGCGTTGCTGGGGCAGGGTCATCAGGCCGTGTGTCCCGTGCTGCCCATCAGCGATACGGTCTGCCGCAGTGATGGTCACATCTGGCAGGGGGCGCTGGATCGCGCGGGGATTTACCGCGTACAAACGCCGCAGGGGTTTGACCGCGCGGCCCTGCAGGATGCCTTTGAAAAAACAGGCGATGCGCCCTTTACGGACGAGGGTTCCCGCATGCACGCCGCCGGATACACGGTGCATGTCACAGAGGGATCCCCCGAAAACACGAAAATCACCATGGCGGAGGATCTGATGCATCCCACCCCCCCCCAACACCAGCGCTGGATCACCGGATGGGGGTTTGATGTCCATGCCTTTGATCCCACCAAGCAAACCATCACGCTGTGCGGCCTGTGTTTGCCGGCTTCGCAGGGGTTATCGGGGCATTCGGATGCGGATGTGGCGCTGCATGCCTTAACCGATGCCGTGCTGGGCACCATGGCGCTGGGGGATATTGGGGAGCATTTCCCCCCCACGGACCCCGCGTGGCAGGGGGCGGATTCCACGATCTTTTTGGGGTTTGCCCTGCAACAGTTGGCCCAGCATCAGGGGATTTTGGAGCATATTGACATCACCATCATAGGGGAAACCCCCAAAATTGCCCCCCATCGGGACCGCTATCGGGGTCGTTTGGCAGACCTGTGCGCTCTGCCCCTGAGCCGCGTCAGTGTGAAGGCCACCACCACGGAAAAACTGGGATTTTTGGGCCGAAAAGAGGGTCTGGCCGCCCAAGCCGCTGTCACCGTGCGCTTTGGGGGGGATTGACTATGCCCACGTCAAACGCCCCCGAGGCCGCCATTGCGGTGGAGGATTTGTTGTTTTCCTACTCCCCCCTAGAGCCGCCGGTGTTAAAAGGGGTGTCCTTAACCGTCCATGCGGGGGATATTGTCATTATGACAGGGCCGTCAGGGTCGGGAAAATCCACGTTTTTGACCATTGTGGGGGCCCTGCGCCACGCCACACAGGGCCGTGTCAGCGTTTTTGGCCAGAATTTGATTGGCGCATCGCAGGACACCGTGCTGGCCGTGCGGCGGCAGACGGGGTATATTTTTCAGGATCATAATTTGCTGGAATCCCTAACCGCCCTGCAAAACGTCAGCATGACGCTGGAAATGGACGGCGGATTAACGGAACAACAACGCCATGACGCATCATTCGCAATGCTGAAAAACGTGGGCCTGTCGGGGCATGAACACAAAAAACCCGGGGCATTGTCGGGGGGGCAGCGGCAAAGGGTCTCCATCGCCCGCGCCCTGGTGGGCAAGCCCAAAATGGTCTTGGCGGATGAACCCACGGCGTCTTTGGACAAAGCCAGTGGTCAGGCGTGCGTGGAAATCCTGAAGGCTTTGGCGTTGGAAAACGGCACCACCATTTTTCTGGTGTCCCACGATTACCGCATTTTAAATCAAGCCCACCGCATTGTTGAACTGGAGGACGGCATGATCCGAAGTGTGGCCCCATGAGCGCAGCCCCACCCCCCTCTCCGCCGTTTGTGTATCATGATGGGCAGCTGCGCCCCGCCCATGATCCGCTGATAGCCTCGCACAACAACGCGTGGCGGCTGGGGGAGGGTTTGTTTGAAACCATCTTGGTGGTTCAGGGAAACCCATGGAACGCATCCGCCCACATCCAGCGCCTGCGCCGCGGCATGGCGTTTTATGGGTTTTCTGAGGTTGATTTTGATCCC
>CANGYM010000095.1 GCA_947458145.1 Alphaproteobacteria bacterium
AAAAATGACATAAGCATGTGTATCTCCTGTGTGCGTGTTGTAGTGTGCTCTTAGTATAGCAATATTTAGTGTGCAGTGCAGCAGAATTCAAGGGTCAGCAGCGCAACGCTGATATTACACAAGCGCATAACTAACCGATTAGATTTGCATTTTTTGCAGGTATTACACGCCCCAGCGATTTGGGCGGCGCTTGGCCACGGGAGATGTCTTGTTGATCTTGTCGGGTTCGCTGCTGTTACCGGAACTGGTCATTTTCTGTTTGAATCCGCGCTTTTTTAGGGTCTTGTTAATGATTTCGTCGTCACCTTGGCTGTAGGCCAACATGATAGCATTGTTGCTAGCAGGCCACCCCTCTCCGTCGATATCATTTACCCGCTGGTCTGCAGGGGTGTTGATTCCTGCCATGTCCAAAGTCAGCCTGTACAGCTCATAGTACTTGTCCATGTCGGGAAAATAGCGCGCCCGTGTCAGTTCGGGATTGCTCATATCAAACTGATTGTCATCTTCGCGCAGTATGAATTCTTTTGCTTTCATATTGTTATTTATTGTCAAAACAAGACATTTTAGAAACCTTGCCATATCTCTTGTATGATACGATACAATGGTTCCCAATACTGATAGCCGTGTTTTTTTCTAAACTTCTTTAACACCTTTTGATTATGCCGTAGAACTGGTTCCATTTCTGTGCGCAAGGCTCTAAGTGCTACTGTGTTTAAGCGCGAGAGCCGATCCAGTTCTTCCATGATCATGGATAGTTTTTTGTCGGGATTTTCCACTTCGTCGTACTGTTCAGACCACCAATTACCAAACGTCTGATAACCTAGAGATCTGAGATGCGCTAGATGTCCGCAGCCAGCTAAGATGATAAATGGATGACCGACAGCTATGGGTTTCCATGTTTTTTCTGTGGGAAACACTGGTGTGTGTTTTGCATCTGCACCATGCATACTGACTATAACATCTTCAGTAAGGGTCTCAGTTACCAGGGAGAGGAATGTATCTCTGTAATGAGATTCGGTGATCTGGAAAGCAGGATTATGGACCGACAAATCCCATTCTAACTGGAAGCTGTCGCGAGGCAAGCTGTCTATCAGTTGCGCCGCCTGCAGGAGATCTTCTCTGCCATACCTGCGCACTCGTTCTTGGGTGGAATGAGGATTGAAATAGCTAAAGACGCCCCGATCCTGTAGAGATCTACGGAACAGCTCGCAGATCAGCAGAGTGCGATGTCGCCGCTCGCCTCGATTATAGCTGAGGAACAGATCCTTCGTACTGCTGGGCTGATATTCCATAAGATCGGTATAGTACTGTGTGAGACTCAGCTGGAACATAGACACAGGCCGATAGACAAATCTATATTGGGACCCAGGATCTGCATGATTACCATGCACGAAATACACTCCGTCCCTGGGCAGTTTCCAAGCTGCTACCCACTGATCTAAGATGCGCCAGTCGGGGTCTCCACAGGTACCTTCCCAGGGATGCAATATCACTATACGAGCTCGGCCCTGTTGCACATCCTGTATCACGCGATCCGACACGAAGGCAAACCCGTGATTCTGCATCTTGAAGAAATAATCCCAGGTACGTAGGAATATGGGATATATGTACTTGCTGCTTTGACCAACAGCGTCTAAGTGCTGGAATCGTATATCTCCGTAGTCCTGGATGATTTCGGACTTGAGCGCAGGCAGGTCTAGATATCTGGGATCGGCATGAGGCCACATGCTCTGTGCGGCGCCGTGGTCAAAATACATCCAGTCATGAGAGTACGGTGGACGCGCTGCGCCATCTATGATCATATCGGCAGGACAGTTGTTTGGGGTCCACCATTGGTATCGTTCGTTCCAGTGTTGAAACGCAAATCTGATCTGATTGTTAGATTCCATAGCTGTTGCGATATTCCTGTACCAGCGGCGAGTTCATGATCTTGGTATACTTTTTGTATTTGGGATGCTGCGGCAGATGCACAGCATGATCTAAATACTGCTCTTCAGTCCATGTGCCCCAGTTCAGCACCCCCGTCATATTGATCATGGGCTTGCGCTCAAACGTGTTGGCTATATTGATCAGATCGGGCAGAGATTTATAGTTGTTTTTCTGCATGATAATGTTCCAACGCCAGGTAGTATGGGGCTGTCGTACCAAGATGTTGTCGTGGAAGCAGCGCAGATTCTCCCACAACAGATCCCAGCGTCCGCCGACCCTGACTTTGGCATAGGACTCGGGATCTCCTGCATCCACGCTGACTTCCAGCTGTTCCAGTCGATCCATGATATGCACATAGCGGCGCTGTAGCTTAGGTGTCATCATAGTTCCATTGGTAGTCAGTCGGAAGCGCAGATTGGGCCAAAGATCTGATCGATTGAACACGTCGTGGGTCTCGAACAGCCGTCTATATAGTTCTGAGCTGAATATCTCTCCGCTGCCGTCCATGCTGAGAGTCTTGTGCTGGGCATGTGGTTCAGCGAACATGCAGTCTAGTACTCGTGTTATGGCCTGGTAGCCACGATCTCTCTCAGCCGTCGCCAACTGTGCCAGCCGCTGCACTCTACAGCTGGGACAGGCTAGATTGCAGCTTTCATCCACTACGAAATGCACGGTTTCGGGTGTAGAGGATTCTGCTCGCTTGACCAGCTGAGCGATTCGAGTTTCAGTGCGCTGTTCTAGCCTGTTGTTCCTTATCAGGCTGCAGGTATCCCAGTTGCAGTAGCGATAGCTGCCATCCAGTATGCTGCTGCGCTGCGCCAGCGCCCGCTCGCCCTGCCAGATCTGCGTCATGCTGGATTCAAAAACATTGCCCACTACCACAGGGCTCCAGTTGGGGCAGCACATGTGTACGTCCCCGTTTCTGCGCACTTCTGCGTATCTAAAGGGCAGATTGCAGAGATGCTTGCTGCCATCAAAATCCGTGTTGTTAACAAACCTCTTGTGATATGCCAACGCACCAAACAGAGGATCTTGGATGATCACCGGATCCTGCTTCATATAGCTGCTCCTATTAAACCTGCCAGTATTTATTTGCAGCTTAGCACCTTCGGTTGCGAAGAGATAGCGCAGTTAACACAAGTCAAATTGTCTATTAAGAGCAGCCCCTTAGGGGCTGCTCTTTTTGTTACACGTGTCAGTGCAGAGTTGGTAACTGATCGTAGTCTACTTGATAGTAGCCGCTGGCATGCAGGCTCACTGCTGACTCCCATGCTGTGCCCAGCAGCTCCTGTGCCATGACACCCATCTGCGGAGCGTTGTCCCAGACATAGTTGTAGCTGTAGACGTTGATACCTTGGACCTGTGCGACATGCTGGATGTTTTCTTTCAGCCTCGCATCACTGAACAGTTTCTTGGTACTCTTCCAAGCATCACTTGCACCTTTGCTGACTGCGTCCACGGCCTGCTGGCCGCCCGATGCCACACTGTTGCCCAGCTGCACTACACCGTTGGTCACGGTCTTGCCTGCTTTCTTTAGGTCTTCTTCTGTTTTCCTCACAGCATCGTCGATGACCTTGGTAGCCTGATTGGTCGCGTCTGTGGCAGCTTTGGCAGCATCATCTGCGACTTTCTTGGCATCGTTAGCAGCCTTGATGCACTGATCGGCATAGTTCTGTGCCTGCTTCTGTGCGTCGTTGTACTGCACGGTTACCTTGTGTAGCTGCTTGTTGGCTTCGACCGCAGCCTGGCTCATGCTGCCGCCTGACTTGAGCACTGCGTTGGCAGCGTCGATGGCCGGACCGATATCCATGTCAAAGCTGACATCAGCATCCAATCCCACCAGCAGCGCAGCTTCGCCTGCTATACCGATAGAGATGTTGCCATCTTTGTAGGTAGCATGCGCTGAACCTTCCACGCCCACCTGCGCACCGATGCTGACTTCAGCACCGCCACTTACAGAACCGCCGCCCAGCAGTGTGTCAAACCCTGCTGTGCCTTGTGCTCCAGCGCCCACACCATAGCCTGCGATCGCGCCTGCCTCAACTGCTACACCGTTCTGTCCCACAGTCATTGAGCCGTCTGCCTTGACATAGACTTCTGTGTAGGTCGATGCCGAGCCACTGGC
>CANGYM010000096.1 GCA_947458145.1 Alphaproteobacteria bacterium
CCTATGATTGATCCCATGGTTCAGATTGGGATTTTCTTTAATCCCAATCATTTTTGGAAACATGCCACAGGAAGTGCTGGTTTACCGGATAAAAAATCTTTAAAGACTCTGGCAGAGTCAAGCCAAAATTTTATGGAAAAAGATGCGGCTAAGATTATTCTGGAGATTGAAAAAACGTGCAACACGTTGTTGCAGTTTTTGAGTGGGAAAAAAAGTAACCTCCCTCTGGACGAAGCCCAAGAGGCTCTACTTTCATGGATGCCTTATTACAAGGAAAAAAGGGATGCTTACCATGAGGCTTTGAGGGACATTTCTCCGATAATGGAGCGTGTTGTTGAAAGCTCAGAAATTCTTAATGACGATCTTAAAAGAGAATGGCGCACACGTTGCGCTAAACTTCACTTTGTTTTTCATGATATGGCCCTTTCGGGTTCGACGGAAACAAGTCATGGTGCTTTTGTGGAAAAATCTCCTTCGGAAAACAGAAGATTTTTTCTTCAGAGACAGGAGGCTATAGGACAAGCAGCGGAAACTTTTAAAAGGGCAAAGATTGAAGCTGCTCCCCCGACCACGAATGGGGCTCTCTGGGACTGGCTTTCTAAGCAGGCCGCAAAAAGTATGGCTTAGTTTTTCCCCTACCTCCACAACCCCCGCAACCCTTCAAGAATCTCCTTCTTTTTCAGAGGAGCAACTGGCTGCTGCGGCGATGGGTTCTGGGGGGATGGGCTCTTAACCCCCCTCACCTCAAACCGCCCATCCTTCAGTGGGATCAGGACGTTGGCGCAGATGGTGTCGTTGGCGGGCAGGGGGGTGGTGGGGGCGGGCAGTTTGCCTTTGTTTTGAATCAGGGACAACACGGTGTTTGTCAGGGTTTCCACCCCTTGCTTGCCCAGAGACACCCGCGGGCTGTCCAAAGCCCCTGAAACCGACACAGGCACCGCCAACAGGGCCAGCTTGGGGTCCTTGGGTGTGGGGGTTAGGGTCATGGCCACGGTGTTGCGGGCCAGATTCAGGGTGCCCGTGCCCCAGACCCGCACGGCGGGGCTTTCCAGCAGCGTCACAGGTGTGGTGGCCACCCCCTGAACAAAGGGCCATTTTGTGGCCAGACACGACACCGGCAGCGTTTTTTGATCCCCCAGCAGCGCCCGCGCCAAATCCCCAGAAACAAGGGTGGACAGCAGGGCTTCGTTTTCCAGTATCGCCGGCCCCATGCCCAGCGTGACATCACCGGACAGGGTTTCCAGCAGATTTTGAACGGTGGCACCCGTGGCCTTCACATTGGCCAGCAGGTGCATTGCCCCCCCCCGCGCGGCGGCGGTGACGCCGGTTGTTTTCAGCAAGGCCCCCCCATCGGGATGGGTCACATTCAGCAATAGCGTCAACAGGGCATCCTGCGCCGGCGTTTCGGGCTGGGGCGTTAAGGACGCCAAAACCGCCACCACACCATCGCCGTAACCATGCCCTTGGCCCTCAACCCCCAAGGTGTCCTGTTTGGTGGCCCGCAGGGTGACTTTGGTCACTATATCGGGGCCTGTGGCCGTTTCCCGAACATGATCCACACGGGCCGTCATAACACCGCGCAGGCCCGACAAAACGGCAGGATACACAGGGTATTGACGCCAAGATGACGGATTCTGGGGCGCGGGCACGGGCTTGGGTGTTGGGGCGGGTGCGTCCTTTTGCGCGGCCTTTTCAGGCAATGCCGATGCCCCAGAGGGCGCGGCAGGGGCAGGGGCAGGGGGCGAGGATTGCAGATCCGCCAGCACCACTAGGGGGCTGCGTACATCGGCCTGCACCAACGTGGGGATGGCGGCCCCCTGTGGCCAGCGCAGGGTCCCATCGCTTTCAACCGTCGTGGCGGTGCCCAGGGTGCCTTTCAGATTGCTCCACGTGATCACGTCGCCTTTTTTCTGAAGGCGGCCTTTGACAGACAGAGGCTTTTGCAGCAGGGGCACCTGAAATCGTGCGGCCAGATCGGGGGAGCCTGCGCTTTGGGCCTGAATCGCCGCATCAAAGGCCTGCGCTTTCCGGCGATAGATCCCACTGCTGGTGACGGTGGCCCCCATGCTGGTGATTTCCCCTTGCGTCCATGTCACGGATTCCGGCGCATACAAAATCCCCGTTTTCACGGTCATGGCCGGCAGATCCGGCAACGGAAACGCCTTGGGCCAAGCGGGGGCGTTCAGGGTCACGGTACCCTCGGCCTTGCTGAGTGCCCCCAGATGTTTTGTGATGATGCCCGCGGCTGTAAATCCCACATCGGCCAGCGTACCTTTCAGGGTGATTTCGCTTTGTCCCGTGCGGGACAACAGGGCAAGGCTGTCTGCAAGCTCCCCCGAAAGGCTCAGCGGGGTTTGGCGCAATCCCCCTGTCAAAGAGAAACGGTGCCCTTTGGCTTGGCCCCCCAGCGTCAGGTTGGTAATGTCCAGCGTTTCCTGTGTCTTTGTGTTGGTCCGTTGATCGGTGAACACAACAACGCTGTCCCGAACGGACAGATTGCGGATCACCAGATGGGGGGCTGCGGAGGGTTTTGTAGGGGATGCGGGGGTTTGGGCATCGGTGTTTGGGGTTTGTTGCGGGGCAGGGGGGGAGAGGGTCCAGTTGGTGTTGCCTTTGGGATCCATGGTCAGGCGCACAGTCATGCCCCCCACATCCAGCCCATCAACGACCACATCCCCAAAAATCAAAGGAAGAAAAGCAATGTTCAGGGCGATGGTTTTGGCCTGCACCATAGGGCCGGTGGTGTCAAAGGGGGCGTTGCTGAGGCTTATGTCATTCAGGCTAAGGCGCGGGGACAGTCCCCAATGAATGGCCATGTCGCCGTTTATGGTCAGGGTGCGTCCGGTGGCTTTTTGGACCTGCGCCACAATCTGATCGCGCATATAGGGGGCTTTGATCACATCGTTTATGCTGTAAAGCCCGATGCCAAGCAGGACAACAATCCCGAGCAATGCCCATGCCAAAACCCGTAAAACCATGGATAACCTCTTGCTGATGGATGAATTTCCGGTATAGTTGGGATCCAAGGGAAAAAAGTCAAGGATATCCCCATGACGATGAAACGCACATCCCTAGAAGGATATGATCCCAAAAGAGGGTATGAAATGCTTATGGACCTTTGTCAAGGTCTTGAGGCTGTGCGCACGGCGGTGTGTCACCCCTGCAGCGAAACCTCTTTGCGGGGGGCTATTGAGGCAGCCGAGGTGGGCCTGATCGTTCCCATCCTGATTGGCCCCCAATCCAAAATTTATCAGGTGGCGCAGGCGTGCGATATTGACCTGAGCCCCTATGAAATCGTGGATACGTCCCACAGCCATGCATCAGCCAAAAAAACGGTTGAACTGGTGCGTGCGGGAAATATCGATGCCATCATGAAGGGCAGCCTGCACACCGATGAATTGATGAGCGAGGTTGTGAAAAAAGAAACCGGCCTGCGCACCGAACGCCGCATCAGTCACGTTTTTTTGATGTCTGTGGATGGGTATCACCGGCCCTTTATTGTCACAGATGCCGCGGTGAACATTTATCCGGACCTGATGACCAAGCGGGACATTTGTCAAAACGCCATTGATTTTGCGCATATTATGCGTCACCATTATCACCCTAAGAATCATCATGCAAACCCTATCAAGGTTGCCATTCTCTCTGCTATTGAAACCGTGAATCCCAGCATTCAATCCACATTGGATGCCGCCGCCCTGTGCAAAATGGCGGATCGTGGACAAATCACGGGGGCTTTGTTGGATGGCCCTCTGGCCTATGATAATGCCATGAATCTGGAGGCCGCCAAAACCAAAGGGATTCTCTCTCCCGTGGCTGGTGATGCCAGCATTTTGCTGGTGCCGGATCTTGAGGCCGGAAATATCCTGGCCAAGCAATTGATTTACCTCTCGGGTGCCTACGCCGTGGGCATGATTGTGGGGGCGCGGGTTCCGATTATCTTAACGTCTCGGGCGGATGGGGTGGAATCCCGCATTGGATCTTGCGCTGTGGCAGCCATGATAGCCCATTATCATAAGCACCATAGGGA
>CANGYM010000097.1 GCA_947458145.1 Alphaproteobacteria bacterium
AGTTGCCTTTGGCACCTTTCGCGGGGCGGTGAATCCCCGTTTGGATCATTTTCATCATTTCCCCGCGTGGGCCAAAGAGAATTTGCCCGATAAAACCAAAACCGTTGCCATGTTTTGCACTGGCGGCATTCGGTGTGAAAAAGCGGCGGCCCTGATGAAGGCAGAGGGCTTTGATCACGTCTATCAGCTGCAGGGCGGGATTTTGAATTACTTTGCGAAAACGCAGGATCAACAGGATTTATGGCAGGGCAGTTGCTTTGTTTTTGATGATCGTGTGGCCGTTACGCCGGATTTAGAGGCTATTCCCGCCCCCCTTTGCGCCTGTCTTGGCTCAACCCTAACCACAGAGGCAATCAAGTTCCCTGAGGAACCGTTTGCATCCTGCGGCGTTTGTATCCCAACCATCCGTTAATCAAAAATCAAAAGGAATTCACCATGAAAACAGCCCTCAGTCCCCAGCAGGATTTTTCCGATTACAAGGTGGCTGATATTCAGCTGGCCGATTGGGGACGCAAGGAAATTGCCCTGGCCGAGGTTGAAATGCCGGGCCTGATGGCCCTGCGCCGTGAATTTCATGGAAAAAATCCCCTGAAAGGGGCCCGCATTGCCGGTTGTTTGCATATGACCATTCAAACGGCGGTGTTGATGGAAACCTTGGTTTTGCTGGGGGCGGATTTGCGCTGGAGTTCGTGCAATATCTTTTCCACCCAAGATCACGCCGCCGCTGCCATGGCCGCCGCTGGCATTCCCGTTTTTGCATGGAAAGGGGAAACCGAAGAGGAATACACCTGGTGCATCCAAAAAACCATCTTTGGGGACAACGGATGGGTGCCCAACATGATTTTGGATGATGGGGGCGATTTGACGGCGGTGATTCACAATCAACATCCTGAGCTGCTCGCCGGTATTCGTGGCGTGTCCGAGGAAACCACCACAGGGGTGCAGCGTTTGTATGACATGGCGGCCAAAGGGATCTTGAAAATCCCCGCCATGAACGTGAACGATTCTGTGACCAAGACCAAATTTGATAACCTGTACGGATGCCGCGAAAGTTTGGTTGACGGGATCAAACGCGCCACCGACATCGCCCTGAGCGGCAAGCTGGCCGTGGTGTGTGGGTACGGGGATGTGGGCAAAGGATCCGCCGAGTCTCTGCGTTCCCAAGGCTGCCGCGTTGTGGTAACCGAAATTGACCCCATTTGCGCCCTGCAGGCCGCTATGCAAGGCTATCAGGTGGCTAGGCTGGAAGATGTTGTTGCCCAAGCCGATATTTTTGTCACCGCCACAGGCAACAAAGATATCATCACATTGGATCATATGAAGGCCATGAAAGACTGCGCCATTGTGTGCAACATCGGGCATTTTGACTGCGAAATTCAGGTGGAGGCCCTGCGGGCCTATCCGTGGGAAGCCATCAAACCCCAAGTGGACATGATTACCTTCCCCGATAAGAAGCGCTTGATTTTGTTGGCCGAGGGTCGTTTGGTGAATTTGGGCTGCGCCACCGGACACCCCAGTTTGATCATGAGTGCATCCTTTACCAATCAGGTTCTGGCCCAAATCGAGTTGTGGAATTACTACCAAAATTACCAAAATCAGGTTTACGTCCTGCCCAAGGCCTTGGATGAAAAGGTGGCGTATCTGCATTTGGAAAAATTGGGTGCAAACTTAACGGTTTTGACGGATGATCAGGCGGATTATCTGGGTCTGTCCAAACAGGGACCGTTTAAGCCCGAGCGGTATCGGTACTAGGGGTTTATGCGGCGCCTTTTGTTTATTGCGCCTTCGCCGCTGGGTGATGCTTTGCTGACCACGGGCGTTTTGCGTCATTTTATGGATGTGGATCGCCCTGATCAGGTCCATGTGGCCTGCGGCGCGGTATCCGCCCCCGTTTTTTCCGCCCTGACCCCCCATGTCACGGTGATTAAAAAACAACCCTATGCCCGTCATTGGTGGCATTTGTGGAAACACTATGCCCCCCTGCGCTGGCACCGTGTGGTGGATATGCGGGGGTCTGCGTTTTCCTATACCCTTTGGACCCGCCACCGTCATCGGTTTGTGAAACCCAAGGGCTTTGAGACCCAGCATAAGGTAAAACAAATCGCCGCATCCTTTGGCCTGAATCCCCTATCCCTGACCCTAGGCCCTTGGTATGGGCCCCAGCATCAGGCCGAGGCCGCCCCGTATTTGGGGAATGCCCCGTTGCTCTGTTTGGCACCGTTTGCCACGTGGGTTGGCAAGGAATGGCCGCTGGAGCGTTTTCGGGAACTGGCTCTGCGGTTAACCGATGGCCCTTTTCAGGGGGCCACGGTGGTGCTGATGGGGGCGCCCAACGAAACAGAGCGCGTGCATCCCTTTTTGGCAGACTGGCCCGCAGATCGCCCGCTTCTGAATCTGGTGGGGCGTTTGTCCCTGCCGGCGTTGTTTGTTGTGTTACAAAACGCCGCGTTGGCGGTGTGCAATGATTCGGGGCTGATGCATCTGGCGGCGGCCTCTGGCGTGCCCACAGTGGGATTGTTTGGCCCCAGTCCGGATCAGTGGTATGCCCCTTGGGGCCCCAATGGCTATGTGATTCGCACACAAGAACCCTATGACGATCTGATCAACAAGGCCCATGCGGGTGTTTCCGGCAGTCTGTTGTCGTCCATTTCTGTGGGTCGGGTTTATGATGGGATTGTTGGTGGTGCTGATAAGGCTGTTGATGGCTTGTTAAACACATCGGCTTTGCCTTTGCCCGATATAGCATCTTAGCGGCGTTCGTGGTATAAGGTGTTCGTTTTCTCGTTATTCTTGCACCTCTATGCTCCTTTCCATCGAAGACCCCCGCGCCCCGAAAAAAGACGAAACGCCCGACGAAGCCCCCCGTGTTCGGGCCTTGGGCATTGATTTGGGCACCACGCATTCTGTGGTGGGGTATGTGCGGCCTGATGTCGCCCCAAAGCAGGTGACGCTGGTGCCAGAGGATGACGGGGGCTTTTTGCATCCCTCTTTGGTGGCGTTGCTGGAGGGGCGTCCTGTGGTGGGGAAAAAAGCGCGGGGCTTGTCCGGCGTGATGGCGTCTGTCAAGCGCTGGATGGGGAAAGACAATCCGCCGCAGGCTCTGAAAGACCGCTCCCCCATTGTGTATGCAGCGGATATTTTACGGCATTTGAAAACGGCGGCTGAGTCCCATTTGGGTTATGCGGTGGATGCGGCGGTGATTACCGTTCCCGCGTATTTTGACGAACGCGCCCGCATGGCCACGAAACAAGCGGGGGACATTGCGGGTTTTCAGGTGCTGCGCCTGCTGGCGGAACCCACGGCGGCCGCGCTGGCTTACGGTTTGGATCAGCGGGATCAGGGGACCTTTTTGGTGTATGATTTGGGCGGCGGGACGTTTGATGTGTCGCTGTTGCGGTTAACCCAAGGGGTGTTTCGCGTGGTGGGATCCGGCGGCCATGTGGATTTGGGCGGGGATGATCTGGATGATGTTTTGGCTAAATCCTTTTTGTATCACACCAGTTACGATGCCCCGTTAACCCCCGAAGATGCCGCCCGTTTAAAGCAAGAGGCCAAAACCACGCGCGAGCGTTTGTCCCATCAGGACTTTGCCGACATGACCCTGTGGTTGCCAAACCGTGACCTGAGCCACCGGTTTTCGCGGGGGGATTTTGAAACCCTCGCCGCCCCCCTGATTGATCAAACGCTGCGCGTCACCGAGGATGTGTTGACAGAGGCGGGGGTTGCCGTTTCGGCGTTGGACGGTGTCCTGTTGGTGGGGGGCACAACACGCACCCCGATGATCGAGGCTGCCTTGACCCAGCGTTTTGGGGCCCTGCCCCTAAAGGGCATTGATCCCGATCACAGCGTGGCGGTGGGTGCCGCCTATCAGGCGCATGCGTTAACGTATGGCAGCGATACTTTGTTGGTGGATGTCACGCCGTTATCTTTGGGGCTGGAGACCATGGGGGGGATTGTTGAGAAAATTATCCCGCGCAATACATTATTGCCAGCCAGCAAAACCCAAACCTTTAC
>CANGYM010000098.1 GCA_947458145.1 Alphaproteobacteria bacterium
GGTTTAAAAATCAATAAAAAATACTGTATAAGGCACACCCATCGCATCATGAAAAAAACTGTTCCCAAAATGTCCTGTTGTGATACAAGGGGGGCATTGTATCCCACAGTCCTAGGGCACGCCGGTTTAGCTCAGTTGGTAGAGCACCTGATTTGTAATCAGGGGGTCGGGAGTTCGAGTCTCTTAACCGGCACCATTCATTTTGGGTCTTGTGTGCGCCAAGCAAATACCGGTGTCAGCGGCAACCACCCCGTTACCGCAGGCTGTGATGCGGTACACCCGCCAAAATAATTTTAGGGGGCCAGCCCATCTTAGCGTCTAAGGCAACCGATACCAGGTTGCCTTACCGGTGCCCTCGCGGACAAGATGTCCCTGTTCCAAAAGCCTTTTGAAATGTTCCTTGAGCGTATTGCGGCTGGCACCGGTTAAGCGGATCATATTGCCCATGGTGACGCGGCCACGGCTGCGGGCTTCGTCAATGATTTGTGCGGCGAGCTCTGGCAGGGCGGCCAGCATCAGTTTTTCCCGTTCTATTTTTTCAGCCAAGCGGCGTTTGTGCTGTTGTAAGGCACGCAGGAAAAACACAAGCCACGGCTGCCAGTTGGGGGTGTCGGTGCGAAGCGTGGCCTGCGTCTGGCGCAAGGCGAGATAATAACCCTCTTTGCTGTTCTCAATGACGCTTTCGAGGGAAGAATACGGAACATAGGCGTAGCCCGCCTGCAGCAACAGCAACGTGGTCAGAATACGACTCAGGCGACCGTTGCCGTCCTGAAAGGGGTGAATCGCCAGAAAAGTAGCAACAAAAATGCCGATGCTGAGCAAGGGATGCTGCTGGCCAAGTTCCCGAGCCTTCCTAAACCACGCCACCAATTCCTGCATATGGCGCGGCGTGTCAAACGGCGTTGCCGTCTCAAACACCACGCCGATCATGGTACCGTTGGTATCAAAGGCGCCCACATCGTTGCGCAGGGTTTTGTAATCGCCGCGATGCCGTTCATCCTTGGTGCTGTAGCGCAGCAAGTCACGATGCAGTTGCTTGATATGGTTTTCCGTGACCGGAATATCTTGCCATGCCTGAAAAACGGTTTCCATGACGGCGGCGTAACCAGCGACTTCCTGTTCGTCGCGGGAGGAAAAGGGCTTGATGTCCAAGTTGGAAAGCAGCCGCTCCACCTCACGATCGGTAAGTTTGCTGCCCTCAATGCGGGTGGAGGAGCCAATGCTTTCAATGGTGGCCACATGACGCAGCGCCTTAAGCCGCTCAGGGGCCAAGGTACCAAGGGCACGCCACGCGCCTTTGAACTCGTCAATTTCGGCGATAAGGGCCAATATCTCAGGGGTAATGTGGATTGTATCGGTGTTTAGCATCAGGGTTCCCTGCCTCACCCGTATTTACACCCATATTCACCCATAAATCAACCGTAAAATCATCGGCGTATCAGTTCACCCCTCAATACTCCCCCTAGCATCCCCCCCAAAAATCGCCTAAGATAGGATTCATGAAACCTCAGCGCCTGTTTGTTTTTGATATTGAAACGGTGGTGGATGATGCGTTGGCGGCGGCGTTAACGGGGTGTGATGCGGGGGCCTCGTTATCAGAGAAACGTCAGGCCATTACCGAGTATCACCTTGCCGTGACAGACGGTAAAAATCCCTTTCCCCGTCAACCCTTTCACCGCGTGGTGGCCATTGGTTTTTTAGAGGCTGAGATCACCTATGATGGGCCCAACGAAAGCTATACCCTCACCACCCTGCGATCAGGCGGAAAAGAGGATGCGACGGAAAAAGAGTTGGTTCACGGGTTTTTTTCCCACCTCAGCAAACCCCTGCCACGGTTGGTGACGTTTAACGGGCGGACCTTTGATGTGCCGGTTTTGAAATACCGCGCCATGCGCCACGGCATTGCGGCGCCTTGGCTGTATCACACGGATAACAAATGGGAAAATTATCAGTCCCGCTATGCCACCCAGTGGCACGCCGATGTTTTGGATATGGTGTCGGATTTTGGGGCATCGGCCCGCGTGCGTTTGAACGAGGTCTGCACCGCCCTGAATTTCCCAGGAAAATTTGGTCTGGATGGCAGCGATGTTGAACCCTATTATGATGAAGGGCGCCTGCCGGAGATCCGCGCGTACTGCGAAACGGATGTGTTAAACACCTATTTGGTGTATCTGCGGGTGATGCAGCATCGCGGTGTTCTGAAAACCCCCGCGTACAATCATGCCATTGCTGAGGTTCTTTCCCTGATCGAATCCAGTGATAAGGAGCATCTGAAGGATTTCTATCACGCTTGGCAGCAGGCCTGCGGGGATGTTTTTTACCTGTAACAGGGGCCGCGGTAACGAACTTTTTACCCCGATATGCGATGGATTAGGGATAAAGGCAAAAATTCAGGAAGTGTGCCATGACCCACCGTATGCATTCCATTATGACGCAAGTGGAGGAAAACGTTCATCGTTTTGCCAAAACCAACGAAGACATTGCGGGCAAAACCAACCTGTTGGCCCTGAATGCCACCATCGAGGCCGCCCGCGCCGGCGATGCAGGAAAAGGGTTTTCTGTTGTCGCGGCGGAGGTAAAAAATCTAGCCAACCAAGCATCCCAAAATTCCCGCGAATTTCGCGAAGTCATGCTGAAACAGCTGCATGAAGGTCTGAGCATCACCGAGCTGTTGGTCAAAGACATGGAGGGCAGCCGCCTGAGCGATCTGGCGCAGGTTTTGATTGACAATGCAGGGGCGTTTTTATCCGAACGTCTGGATCAGGTGGCGTGGTGGTCCCAAGAGTCCGCGTTGCATCAGGCGTTGACAAACCCCACCCAAGATATGTTGGGCACGGCCAGCCAAACCCTGAACAATATGCAGATGTTTGCCTCCGTGTTCACCAATTTGGTTTTGCTGAATCGAGAGGGGAACGTCATCGCATCATCCCGCTTCGGGGATGGGGGGATGGATGGACGCTCCGCCCAAGAAGAAGCGTGGTTTTTGGATGCGCTGAATCACAAAGCCCGCGTGCACAACCCCGAGGCCAGCCTTTGGCACCAAAACGCACGCATGACGGCGTTTACCTGCACCCTTTCGCAAAATTTAGAGCCCATCGGGATGCTGGTGGCATTTATGGACCTGCGGCAAAAGGCAAAATTGTTTACCGATCGGATCATGGCGTTGCTGGCCCCCGAAGAGCGGGCCATCACCACCGTCATGATTTTAAATGCCCGCCACACGATTCTGTATGCAAACCAGAAAACCCATTCGTTTTCAACGGAATATCCTTTGGTCAGTCACAGCGACACCCGCGGGTCCTATCGGGATGATCAGGGTCACAACGTTACCTTTGCCAAAATTTCCCCAGCCTGTGATCCCAGCGATCTGCAATGGTGGGCGGTGATGGCGCAGAAAATGTAGGTTTTTCAGATTTCTATAAAACTCTGGACAAACGCCATCAAATCTGGTATTTTATCCTGCGTTTTTATAAAATTTTTATTAAGGTGAGTCTTTATGTCCGACGCTGTTTCCCATGACTTGGCCCGTTTGGCGGCCCATGCTTTGGATTTGCTTTCTGTGGATCAACTGGTTCGTGTTTTGGATGGGCTCAATTTGATTGATTTAACCGCCAAGGCCATGTCCCCCATGCGTTTGTCGCAATTGATGGAGCTGGCCGCACGCTGCGCCTATGACCTGCTGAAAGAAAAACGGGTTCGCCTGACCATCGGCACGGATAAAATTGAACAGGGGCAGCTGGATTATGATCTGGTGGGCAAAAACCCATCGGATTTGGACACCCTGAAATTGATTGCCAGTGAAATGGCCGAAAAAGATGATTTGTCCATTGATAACAAAGACCTGTTCCATATGGTCAGCGCCGTGATTACCGCGGCCCAGATGCTGGCCAATGATTTGGACGAGGGCAAAGCCAAGCCCATTTTGGCCAAGGGCGAAAATCTGGCCAACCTGACGCTGGGCACCGAAGACCGCGCCGAA
>CANGYM010000099.1 GCA_947458145.1 Alphaproteobacteria bacterium
AAATCGGTCAGGGTGATTTTTTGAGCATCCAGTGAAGGCAAGAGAGGTTGTGGATTCTGTTTGATGTAAACATCAATATAAGACGTTTCAGGATATTGAAATGTGGTTTGAATGCGGATATGGCCGTTCTTAATGGTATCAATCGCCATGATGAGTGAACTGGCCTCAACCCGTCTTCTAATATCGTCTGATGTAGGGATCATGATCTTTTCCTCCCTGATGTTGCCCCAGGTTCATGGAAAGTTCCATGGTGGTTTATATTGGCTGCTTTACAAAAAATTTTGAAAACCTCCTTTGGCGTTTTGCCTTCTAATCCAGCAAAATCTTGTGCGTACGGCAGATCGCGCATGGGGCACTCCTCTGTTTGTAGGCTGTGCTTATGGTCACGTCCTGCTTTCCCATGGTTCTTCGCATTATGCTCTAATCAACAAACTTGCCCTGTACCTTCTATTGTCACATTAAAGCAACAATAGTCAGTTTCAGTAATATAACGAATGTCAAGATAAGACTTTACACACCCCGTACTTATAATCGGTATTTTGGCAGCTACAAAAACAATTGGGGTATCACGTGGTTGAGTGAAAACAATATCGCCTTCAATCGTTTTGTTGGGTAAATCTCTGAGTGACTCAAACTCCTGTCTGTTCATACCACATTAACTCCAAACAAATAGTAAAAATTTGTATTTTTACAACAACTTCAGCTTAGTTTTCCATGCTATCCAGCGGTTGCTTTTTTTCGTCTATCGCTCTCCACCACTAAGAAATCGCTAAATTGGGCTTAATCATTTTGATCATTTTTCACAAGGTCTACCCTAAAATTTTATAACATAGAGCAGCGTAAAGCGCACCTAGAAAATCATCTTGATCTTCCCCCACGTATTTCGTATAAGGTTCTCACTTTGCCCCTAGTCCCCATCGTCTAGAGGCCCAGGACACCGCCCTTTCACGGCGGCAGCAGGGGTTCGAATCCCCTTGGGGACGCCATAAGTTTTTGTTTTTTTTAGGCATTCCCCCGTTTATGCTGCCCCCGCTTACCCTTCATCTTTGCCGTCATGGCAATACGTTTTCCCCGGGGGAGCCCGTGGTGTGGGTCGGGCGCGGACAGGATTTGCCCCTGGCCCCATCGGGAAGGATCCAGGCCGAGGATCTGGCGCAGACCCTGAAAAACGAAGACGTGACCCCTGATCTGATTTATTGCAGCAGTTTGCAGCGCACTCGGGACTTTGCCTTTATCCTGCAAAACCATTTGGCCTCTGCGTGCCCCGTCATCGCCCACAGTCATCTGGACGAGCTGGATTATGGCCAATGGGGCGGGCTGAGCAGCGAAGAAATCGCGGATCGTTTCGGCCAGCATGTTTTGGATGCCTGGCAAAAGGACGCCCTGTTTCCCAAAGCCGATCAGGGGGCTTGGGGGGATACGGAATCCACCATCATGCGGCGCATTCGTGATTTTTTACAGGATCTGGCCCAAGATTGTCAGGCCCTGCCCACCCCCCCGCGTCATGTGATTATTGTCAGCAGCAATGGCTTTCTTCGTTTTTTCCTGCACGTGGTGCCTGGGGCCTTTGAGGACGCCAAGCGGAAAAACACCCTGAAACTGCCCACAGCCGGCCGCCGCGTCATGCACTATGATGGACGGGATTTTTCGTTGGGGGGGTGATCTGAGGACGTGGAACAGGAATGCTGCCTGTCTTCTGCCCCCCCAAACAGTTGCCTTTTTTCCCCAAGCGGGTTACAGAAAAAGGGAATGTTGTTTGTTGAGGATGGCCCCTGCTATGCACTACGAAGAATTCCACCGTATCAAACGGTTACAGCCCTATGTTTTTGCAGAGGTCAACCGCCTGAAACTGGCGGCTCGTCATCGGGGGGCGGACATTATTGATTTTGGGATGGGTAATCCCGACAGTCCCATGCCCCCCCATGTGGTGGAAAAAATGATCGAGGTGATTTCGGATCCCAAAACCCATGGATACTCGGTCTCTAAGGGGATCAAGGGCCTTCGTCGGGCCCAAGTGGCCTATTACCAGCGCCGCTTTGGGGTGAGCTTGGACGAGGATCAAGACGTGGTCGTCACCATCGGATCCAAAGAGGGCATTGCCAATCTGGCCCAAGCCATGACCAGCCCGGGGGATATCATTCTGGTGCCCAGCCCCAGCTATCCCATTCACCCTTATGGCTTTATGATTGCCGGTGCGGCGTTGCGGTATTTGGTGGTGCCCTTTGATTCCCCCAGCTATACCGACGTTTTTATGGACCAGCTGTCCCGCGCCGTGCAATTCAGCGTTCCCAAACCGTTGCTGTTGGTCCTGAGTTACCCCTGCAACCCCACCGCGCAGGTGGTGGATTTGGATTTTTATAAGGAAGTTGTGGCCTTTTGTCGCAAGCATGGCATTTATATTTTGTCGGATCTGGCCTATGCAGAAATTTACTTTGACGATAACAATCCCCCCCCGTCGGTGTTGCAGGTTGAGGGCGCCATGGACATCGCCATCGAGTTCACCAGCATGAGCAAAACCTACTCCATGGCCGGTTGCCGTATCGGCTTTGCGGTGGGGAATCGCCATTTGATTGCGTCACTGGCGCGGATCAAATCCTATGTGGATTATGGGGCGTTTACCCCCATTCAGGTGGCCGCCGCCACCGCCCTGAACGGTCCCCAAGACTGCGTCACCCAGATTCGGGCCCTGTACAAGGAACGCCGTGATGTCTTGCTGTCGGGCCTGAAGCAAGCCGGATGGGATGTTCCCGTGCCAGAGGCCAGCATGTTCGCCTGGGCCCCTATCCCCGAAAGCCATCGCCATTTGGGATCCGTGGCCTTTGCCAAGGATTTGCTGGAACATGCTGAGGTCGCCGTGGCCCCAGGTCTGGGCTTTGGGGAACACGGCGAGGGGTATGTCCGCATCGGTCTGGTGGAAAACGTCCACCGCATCCGCCAAGCCACACGGAACATTAAGCAGTATTTGAAACAGTCGCCAAATCTTTAGCCCCTTTTGGGGTATCAGGCTCCCCTAACCCATAGGGGGAATGGGGTTGTTTTTCCCCTCCCATGGAGGGGTGCCCCGAAGGGGTGGGGTGGTTTGTTTCCACCGGTACGGATGATATTGGCATTCCCCTTGGTCCCCGCAACCACCCCGTCAGGCTGCGCCTGACACCCCTCCGGTGGAGGGGAATGGGGCTGTTTTTCCTCTCCCACGCGGGGGGTGGGGTTTAGCGAATTTTCCCAACACCCATCAAATACCGCCGTGCGCATTGGGTGGTGCCGTCCTCCATGATTTTAATATAGTTGGCGGGCACGTTTTGCATCTGGCCGCTGCGGACGGTTTGGTCAAAGCTTTGATATTCCGTATAGGACATGTTTTGTTTGATGTAATAAAAGGTACACAGGCAGTGCTTGTACCGACCCTCTTTGGGGATATCCACGGCGTAGGGGATGGGTTGGCTCATACATTCCTGTACGTACTGTTGTTTCACCCGCTCAGGATAGGCATTCAGGTTCGCCAACGCCGGCACACTGGATAAAAAAACAACCAACAGGCCCACCATACAGAAAATGCGATTCATCGGATCATCCCTTTGCCATGCCCGCCCCCAGCGTTACTGGATGGTGCATAAAATTTATTATAAGTTAGGGATTCTACCGCGAATGGGGGGGGATGTCAATGGGGGGGGTGGGTTTTATGATAGCCCTGCCCTTGACAATTCCATAATTTCAATATAACATGAATACTATCTAAGTTACATAAGGTTGCCCATGTTCATGATTTCTTCGTCTGAATTGCAAAAACATCTTGGGCTTTATCAGGACAAAGCGCTGCTAGAGCCCATTGCCGTGACACGCAACGGCAGAGAGCGCATCG
>CANGYM010000100.1 GCA_947458145.1 Alphaproteobacteria bacterium
CCCAAGCCTTGTCAGATAAATCATGGCGATGATGAATTGGGGTCTCATGCATAATCAAAACTCCTGCTTAAAAATAACAAAACAGGAAACTTATAGCATGCTTTTTATCTTGTGACTACACTCTCTAGTGCTTCCACTTTTTTATTTTCGTACTGGACTGCGAACGGCGCCTGGCGTGCTTACCTAGGCTTGTTCGCGGCTCAGTAAGAAAATAAATTGAAAACACTGGAGTCTTTCCAGAAGGCAGGGCGGGTTTGTCTGAACAATCGGCCCCCTATTCAGGCTGTTCTTTCAAAAAAACATGCCAAAACTTTTGGAGGGTTTACGGCGCGGTGGTGGTTGTGTTTTTTTCAAAAACGCCCTGTTTAATGGGGGTGACGGGCTGGCTGCGTCTGTCTGTTTCGGGGGCCTGCATGTAGGAGAGCAAAATCCCGATACGGCGATTGATGGGCGCATCCGGTGCATCGGGCAGCAGGGGGTCCGTATCCGCCTTGCCCACCACTTTTTCAAAACGCTCTGGCTTTAATCCATAACGCTGCAGCAAACGGCGGGTTGTGTTGGCCCGATCCGCAGACAATTCCCAGTTGCCATAATCGGCATTGACGGATCCGCTGTTGTCCGTGTGTCCCGTGATTTGAACGGGGTTGGGAACGCGGTCCAAAATGGGGCGGATGCGTTTTAACAGCATGGCGGTGTGGGGCATGGCGGTGGATTTGCCGGCCTCGAACATGGGGCGTTTTTTGCTGTCCACCAATTGAACCAGCAGGCCATCCTTGGTCATTTCCAGAATGATGTTTTCCGAAAGCTCTTTTAACTCAGGGGTTTTTTGGATTTCTTTCTGAAAGTTTTCCAGAACCTTTTTCATTGTTTTTTCCTGTGCCATGCGAAAGGCTTCGGCTTCCTCATTATTGTTTTCTGAGGATTTTTGCGGGCTGGTTGTTTCGGACTGTTGCTGCTCGGCGCCGGGATTTGTTGTTTCGGTGGGGTTATAGGCGGGAATTTCTGCCTCTTTGCTGGCGGTGACATCGGAAACGGTGACACCATCCAAAATGCTGCCCGCACCACTGGTGCTTTCGGAAATGGTGGTGGGGGAAAAATAGTTGGAAATGCCCTTTTTCTGCTCTGCTGTTGTGGCATTCAGCAGCCATAACAGCAGGAAAAACGCCATCATGGCCGTCACAAAATCCGCATAGGCCACTTTCCATGCCCCGCCATGGTGCCCGCCCCCTTGGATCTTCTTAATTTTTTTAATAATAATAACGGGTTGATCGGCCATGGTTATTTGGGCAGTTGATCAATGGCCTGTTCGACCTCAGCAAAGCTGGGACGGACGTGGGATGGCAGGATTTTACGTGCAAATTCAATGGATATCGCAGGGGCGCCCCCCTGCAGGTGGGCCAACAGGCCGGCCTTAATGCATTCCAAATACGCGCCGTCTTCGCTGTAGGTGGATCCGATCATGCTGGCCAACGGTGCGCAATATCCGTAGGAAACCCATACCCCCAAAAAGGTTCCCACCAAAGCGCCCCCGATGAGTTTTCCCAAAACCTCAGGCGGTTCCGTAATGGACCCCATGGTTTTAATGACCCCCAAAACCGCAGCCACAATCCCCAGTGCAGGCATACCATCGGCCATGCCCTGAACGGCGTGGGCGACATTGTGTTGCTCTTGGTGGTGCACTTCCAGTTCACGGTTCATCAAATCCTCCATCAGGGAGGCATTTTCACTGCCCAACGACACCATCCGCAAATAATCACACAAAAAATCCACCGCGTGATGATCGTGATGAAACAGGGGGAATTTTTGAAACAATTCACTGTCGTGGGGGTTCTCAATGTCCGCTTCCAGTTTCAAAATCCCCTTAGACCGGATGGTTTTAAACACCACAAACAACAGGGACAGCAGTTCGACATAATGTGTTTTTTTGTATTTTGGCCCCTTCATGGCGGCCTTGACCCCGGGCATGACCTTTTTCAGTACGGATTTCGTGTTGGCCGTCACAAACGCCCCAATGGCCGCCCCAACGATAATCACAACCTCAAACGGTTGCCACAAAACAGCCAAATGGCCCCCCATGGCGACGTATCCGCCCAAGGTGCATGCAATAACGATGATAAACCCAACAATGACTTTCATGGAAACTCCGAATCCTGCTAGACTATAAAAGCAAAACTCTATTAAAATTCTGTTGTCATGATGCCAAAACGTGTTTTTATTACAGGGGCTGCCAAACGTATCGGGGCCGACTTGGTTTATCGCTTGTCCCGCGATGGTTACGATATTGTGTTGCATTATGGGGTATCCCAAAGCGAGGCACAGGGGATCCAAAAAACCCTAGAGGCGCAGGGCCGATCCTGTGTTCTGGTCCAAGGGGACCTGACAAACTCTGAGGATGTTCACAATCTGGTCCAGGCCGTTCGGGCCGTGGGGCCCTTAAATCTGATGATCCACAATGCCTCTTTGTTTGTGCCCGATACTTTGGCAACCGTCACGTGGCAGGGGTTGCAGGATCATTTGGCGGTGAATGCCATGGCCCCCCTGATGTTGATGCAGGGGTTATGGGAACAGACTGACCATATCGTCACCATTCTGGATGCCCATACCCATTTGCATCATCAGGATTTTCTCAGTTATACGTTGGGGAAGCATCTGTTGGAACGCTTAACTGTGGATCTGGCCCCCGTCCTGTCCCCAAAAACCCGCATTAACGGCATTGCGCTGGGGCCGACACTTAAAGGTGTTCGGGAAAGCGAGGGCCATTTTCAGGCTGTGGTTGATCAATCAAACCTGAAAAAAGCCACATCCGTTGATGATGTCTATGCCGCTTTGATGGCTTTGCACCAAAGCCCTGCCATCACGGGGGAAATCATCAATATGGATGGGGGGTATGCCACCCAGATGCGTCTATAGCGTTTCAGGCAAGCTGGGTATTCTATCCCCAAAAGTAACCCATTGGGTGAGAACCGTTAGGGGAAAATCAAATATTTTTCCGGCCCCCCCCCCATAATTTTGAAAATAATTTTGAAACTGTGCGGATTGTCACAGATTTTGGGGGTGGGGTATTTGTTTGTAATTTTTGCAAAAAGGCGCCCCGTAGGGCGCCGTTAAAAGGAATAGGCCCTTTAGGGGGTTGTTAGGATTTTTGCCTTTGCGCAAATACCCTAATATGGGCACCTATCAAGGTCCTGAGTACAATCATTCCAATCATTCCCATGATTATGATTGCACTGGAGGTGACGGAAAGTTCCATGGGGGAGAACCAAGGGGGTGAAGGGGTTTGTTGCCCAGACATGAAATCCCCTCGCGAGGATACGGTTTCACCGGAGATGGAACCGTTGTCTAAACATCCCAAAAATAATCTATCTGTACCTGTTTTGTCTGTGATCGTTGTCACATTTTTGTTTTTGCCCCCCTGCCCCCCCCCTCATTTTTTTTCACCATGATTTTCAAAAGACAAAGGCAAAAGGCTGCGCCTTTTGACAGTGGCGCTGGATACCGGATCTGCGGTTGCTACGCGCCTTTGTCCGGTATGACGATGAAGAGGAGGGGCTCTAAAGTCCCCCCGAAAAATTTTTACAAACAACACAACACTCAATGAAAAAATAAGGAGATAGAGATGTCAGATTTACCCAGTTTGATGATGGATTTGTTTTATCGTGCGGGGATGCCTGCGGATGCGGTGGATGTTTCGGCCCTGCAAGAGCGTATTGGCGGGGTGGTCTTGAGCCAGCGGCAGAGTGTGCGCACGGTGTTGGATCATTTGCAGACGTTGTTTCAGTTTGATGTGGTGGAGCATGATCGGACCTTGGTTTTTGCGCC
>CANGYM010000101.1 GCA_947458145.1 Alphaproteobacteria bacterium
GGTGTGCAGCGGGTTTCTGTATGCGCTGGTCACAGCGGATGCGTGGATTCAGGCGGGCCACGTGCGCACCGTTTTGGTCATCGGGGCGGAAACCATGTCATCCTTAGTGGATTGGAAAGATCGTCGGACCGCCGTTTTGTTTGGGGATGGGGCGGGGGCCGTGATTTTGCGGGCCGCGAAAAACACGACATCCGGCCTGCTGGGCAGTGCCATGCATTGTGATGGGGCGTATCATGATATTTTAAAAACAGACGGGGGCCCCTCAGGCACCCGCACCGTTGGACACATTCACATGCAGGGGCAAGAGGTTTTTCGTCATGCGGTCCAAAAACTGGGCAGTGCCTGTTTTGAAGTGCTGGATCAAGCGCAGATAAGCATTTCAGATGTTGATAAAATTATTCCCCACCAAGCCAACGCCCGTATCTTGGCATCCCTGCAAGAACGCCTGTCTGCGCGAGAGGATCAAATGATTGTCACCGTGGCCCAGCATGCCAACACGTCCGCGGCCTCTGTGCCTCTGGCCCTTGATTCTGCGTGGCAGAATGGTAAAGTGACTGCGGGTCAAACCATCCTGATGGCTGCTATTGGTGGTGGCCTGACGTGGGGGGCCTGCGTGATTCGGCTCTGAAAGCCATAACAAACACAAAAACAATGGGTTTAGATTTTTATGCGGGCTTTGAGATTCTTTTCCTTACTCACCCTTTTTATCCTGACAGTTTCTGTGGGCATGGCGCGGGCCGAAACCACCGTGGCCGAAGCGCCCGTTTTTGATTCCACTGCCCCCTATATGTACATGGTGGATGTATCCACCAACACAGTCTTGTTTCAAAAATCAGCGGATACCCCGTTTCATCCTGCCTCTATGACCAAGGCCATGACGGCCTATCTGACCTTTGAGCGGTTAAAAGACGGACGCCTGAAAATGGACGACACGCTGGCCATCAGTGAGAATGCGTGGCGGAAACAAGGCTCTAAAACCTTTGTGGGCCTTGGTAGCAACGTTGCGGTGAAGGATTTGATTTATGGCATGATCGTGCAGTCCGGCAACGATGCCACCACCGCCTTGGCAGAGGGGATTGCCGGCAGCGAAGAGGCCTTTGTGGATTTGATGAACGCCAAAGCCAAAGAGCTGGGCATGACCAAAACCCATTTCCGCAACCCCTATGGTTGGCCCGATGAAAACCATTTCACCAGCGCCCATGATTTGGGCATTTTGGCCGCCGATTTGATTCGGCGTTTTCCAGAATACTATCCCATTTATTCCACCCGTGAATTCACCTATAACGGCATTCGTCAATTCAATCGTAACCCCCTGTTGGGTGCTGTTCCCTATGCCGATGGGATGAAGACAGGATTTACCGATATGTCAGGATACTGCCTGATCGGATCGGGCATCAAAAATGGACGCCGCATTGTTTTTGTTGTGGGGGGGATGAAAACCGCCAAAGATCGGGCCGTGGAAACACGCCGTTTTCTGGATTGGGGATTTCGTGAATTTTCCCGCCTGAGATTCGCCAAAGGCGGCGAGACCGTGGCCACCACCGCCGTTTGGCAGGGACAAAAAGACACCGTGAACCTGACCGTGGCCGATGATTTGGTGGCCACCTTTCCTGCCGCTGCCCGCGATGGCATCAAACGCACGTTGTCCTTTCCCTCTGTTCTGTCTGCCCCTTTAAAAAAAGGGGATACCGTTGGGAAAGCCACATACCTTAGCACGTATTATAATATCAACGTGACGCGGGATATTGTGGTGGCCGAAGATGTACCGTCCATTGGATTTTTTGACGGGTTATCGCAGCGCATTTCTTATTTCTTTGGCGGGCAATGATCCGGATCACCGATTCAGCGCGGGGGCAGGTTGTTGCTTTTGAACCGCAGGACCCCACGCGAATCACCCTGTATGTGTGCGGCCCCACGGTTTATGATTACGCCCATATCGGCAATGCCCGCCCTGCGGTTGTTTTTGATACCTTGTTTCGCCTGCTGCGCCAGAGTTACGGGGAATCCGCCGTGGTGTATGCCCGCAACATCACGGATATTGATGATAAAATTATTGCCCGTAGCCACGAAACAGGGGAATCCATTGCCCTGTTAACCCATCGCACCCTGATGGCGTATCATCAGGACATGGCGGCGCTCAACGTATTATCCCCCACCATAGAGCCCAAAGCCACGGATCATATTGCGGATATGATTGCCATGATCCAAACGTTACTGGACCGCGGCCATGCCTATGCCGCGCAGGGTCATGTTTTGTTTGATTTGTCGTCGTATCCGGATTACGGGGCCCTTTCTCATCGTCCTGCAGAAGAAGAACAGGCGGGGGCGCGGGTCACCATTGCCTCTTATAAAAAGCATCCGGCGGATTTTGTGTTATGGAAGCCCTCTGCACCCGACGAACCGGCGTGGGATGGCCCCTTTGGCCCTGGGCGTCCGGGCTGGCATTTGGAATGCTCCGCCATGATTCACCGGCATTTGGGCAAAACCATTGATATTCATGGCGGCGGGCAAGATTTGCTGTTTCCCCACCACGAAAACGAACGCGCCCAAAGTGCGTGCTGTTGGGGGGAGCCCTTTGTTCGCCACTGGATGCACAACGGTTTTGTGACATTGAACAACCAGAAAATGTCCAAATCTGTGGGCAACATCACCACCGTGCATGATCTGATCCGCCGCGGCGTTCGGGGGGAAGTGATCCGTTACGTGCTGTTGTCTGCCCATTACCGCCAACCCGTGAATTGGGATGATGCGGCGGTGGCAGAGGCGCAGCATTTGCTCAATCGCCTTTATCGGGCCCTAGAGGGATCGCACGAAGACAGTTTGGAATCCATTGATCCTGATGCCGACATTATGGCGGCCCTGCAAAACGATTTGGATACCCCGCGGGCTTTGCATCGCCTGCAGTCCATGGCCTCTGACATTCAATCGGAACCCACCCCCGCCCTGCGTCGGCATAAACAGCTGATTTTACGGGCGTCAGGAACCATGCTGGGTCTTCTGCTCACCCCTTCTTGGTTACAAGGGGACGATGCCGCGCTGCATGATGCCATTGCCCAAATGATTCACCAGCGGGATGTGGCCAAAAAAAACAAAGATTTTGCCACCGCAGATGACCTGCGCCAGCGCCTGTTGTCGTGGGGTGTACGTTTAAAAGATACACCAGACGGCACGCGGTGGGAGAAGCTATAGGATTTTCAATGGCCTATACTGGCAAACTCTTGATCCACCCCGCTGTGAGAATCTCCAGCGCTCTGTTTTGCCCCAAACGGTCATTCAGGCATTTAAAATCCACCTGATCCAGCGGTTGATCCTGATTGTGACAGGAATACACCACGGTTTCCTGCCCCGTCACAGGGTCGCGGTGGATTTGCAGACACTGGGCGCATATTTTTTTCATCATACATTGCATGGGGCTGTTGATGCTGCCAATGGCCTGCGTCACGTTGGGCAGATAGGGGGCCAAAACACCGTGGCGGGCGATGCGCACGGCATCCATCATGCGGTCGGATCCAATGACAACCAAATGATCCACGGTTTCCGTGGGGATAGACGGCGTCCCCAAATCCCCCCGCGCATAGGCGGCGATGGCCTGCACAATGTTTCCCGTATAGGCACGATCTTGGGGGCGGTTCGGGGCAAAGTCCGAAGGCTCGTCACAGCACCACACCACCACATCACTGGCGGATTCAATTTTATCCACGTGATAGCGGTCACCGGATTTTTTATAGCCCGCAAAATACAATACGCGGCTGCCCACCGCCTTTAACGCCGCCCCGATGGAAAACAAAACGGCATTGCCCA
>CANGYM010000102.1 GCA_947458145.1 Alphaproteobacteria bacterium
CTGCAGGATCAAAACAACGACGATCCGTGGAATATCTGGCAAACCATGAAACACGTCCGCACCGAAGACATGGACGCCGCCCGCGATGACGTTTTGGCCATGCTGGACACCACCCCCATCGGCGTGGATCAACTGATTCGGGCGTTGGGATTGCCGTCCCCCTTGGTGCATTGCCTGTTGCTGGAATTGCAACTGGCGGGACGATTGCAGCGGTATCCGGGGAATAAAGTCTGTTTGGTTGGGGAGGGGGTGTAAACAACACCCCATCCCGTTCCCGTAGCGCCCCCCCGAAGGAGGGGGGCTAAACCCCGTGGGGGGTTAGTTGGGTGGATAAAACTCAGACGGGGGAGGCGAGGCCTCCTCCGGCTGGAGGGTGTATCCAGCTGCGGTTAGTTGGTCTGGGCTACTTTGACACAACTCATAAACTGCTTCCCCATTTTCTTTTTGTTTTCTGAAAAAACAATGCCCCTTCATGGGGAAGGAGATAGGCAATGAGGCTGCATAGCTAAACCGCTCACCATACACCATACCGTCATAAGAGGGTCTATTCTTCTGGTTCCTTGGGAAGCTGAGTAGTCCGTTGTTGTCAGTAAGCCAGTAAACAATCAGAGTCCCTGATTGTTCATGATGCCATGTCTGGGGGTCAGAAACAGGAAATGGAACGTTTTTCATGGAAGGAACCCCTGTGGGGTTGGTTAAGGTGTGCAAAGTGTGCAGCAAGCCACCGGAGTTGTGGCTATGGATCGAGTTCAGAACGACACAAAGGTCATTCCGAACAACCGCCCGATTAAGACAATCTAAAGAAAATCTAAAGACAATCCAAACAGGGCGAAACGATCACATTTACCCTAATCTATATACATATACATGTCAAGAATTTTATTCCTATCCCCCCGCGTGGGCTGGGGGTGGCTACCGCTTCCCGCCGCTTGCCATCATATCCCGCCACAGCATGGTGGGCAGGGTGCCGCCGGTGACGTTGTCCATGGGGGTGCGGTCATCGTTGCCCATCCAAACCCCCGTGATCAAAGCATCCGTGTACCCCACAAACCACGCATCGCGTTCGTCCTGACTGGTGCCGGTTTTTCCGGCGGCGGTTTGACCAGACAATTGCGCGGCGCGGCCTGTGCCGGCGGGGTCCTCAACCGCCGCCCGCAGCAGGCTGTCCATGGTGGCCACGATGGGTTCGTCCACCAAGCGTCTGGTTTTTTCACTGCCTTTGCGCTGATACAGGACAGTGCCGCTTTGATCCACAACCCGCGTGATGCCGAATGGCAACACCAAATGCCCCTGATTGCGCAAAACGGCGTAGGCCGTGGTCAGTTCCATCAGGGACACTTCACTGCTGCCCAGCGCGGTGCTCAGGTCCGGCCGCAGCGGCGAACTGATGCCCATGGACCGCGCCCGCGCCAAAACGGGACGCACCCCCACGGCCTGCATCAGGCGGATATGGGGGATGTTATAGGATTTGACAAAGGCCTCGCGCAGGGTGACGGTGCCATGAAATTGATTTTGAAAATTCTGGGGTTTCCATGTTTTGATGCTTAGCGGCGTGTCCTCCAGCGGGCTGGTGGGGGTGAAGCCACGGCTTAGGGCCTCCAGCACCACAAAGGTTTTAAAGGCGGACCCGGGCTGCCGCTTGGCCTGTGTGGCGTGATTAAACTGGGAAAAATCATAGGAAATGCCCCCCACCATGGCCACCACGGCCCCGCTGGGGCGCAGGGTTACCGTTCCCACCTGGGAAACGTTATGATCCAAAGCGTACCGGTTCATAATGTTTTCCGCCGCCAGATCCGCCCGATTTTGTGCGTTCAAATCCAACGTTGTGTCCACCCGCAACCAGGCATGGTCTTTGGAATTTACGTAATACGGCAGCTGTTCCATAATCCAATCGGTGAAAAAACGCACGTTGGGGCCGGTCAGTGGGCGACGTATGGCCATGCGGGCCTGTTTGGCTTGGTTGCTCTGATGCCGCGTGATAAAACCGGATTCCAGCATTTCCTGCAACACCACATTGCGCCGATCAATGGCTTTTTCGGGGCTGCGCAGGGGGTTTAGGTCCGATGGGGCCTTGACGAGTCCCACAATCAGGGCGGCCTCTGGCAGGGTCAAATCCCGTGCGGATTTCCCAAAAAACCGGCTGGACGCCGCATCCACGCCGTAGGCACCGGCCCCAAAATAAACGCGGTTTAAATACAGCGTCAAAATCTCTTCTTTGGACAGTTTGCGCTCGATCCAAAAGGCCAAAATGGCCTCGCGCACCTTTCGATCCATGGATCGTTCATTGGTCAGATACAGATTTTTCACCAGCTGCTGGGTCAGGGTGCTGCCCCCTTGGACCACGCGCCCTTCATACACATTCACCGTCATGGCCCGCAGCAGGGCCCAGAAATCAAGGCCCCCATGGTTGAAAAAATCCCGATCCTCCACCGCCAGCAGGGCCCGCACCAGATGAACGGGAAAATCGGCATAGGTCAGGGGTTCCCGCATCAGGGGGCCATAGTTGCTGAGCAGTTCCCCCCGCGCCGAAAGAATTTCCACCGATGGGGACAGGTTATCCCGCTCTGTTAATGTGGAAACATCTGGCAGATTGTATCCATAAATCCCCAAAAACACCAGCAGGGCAATCACCCCCCACACCATAAAGGTCGCCAGCCACTTCAACCCCCAAACCAGGGGGTGGCGCTGCGCCTTCTTGGCAGAAGCCCTCTGCTTTTTCACCCCAACAGTCTTCTTTGGTTTTTTCTTTTTCGCCATAATCCAAAGACTATGGCAGCGATCCCAAACATGGCAACAGGTTTTTTTAGCGACGCTATCCTCTGGCCCAAAGCGCATGACCCCTAAGAGCAGAACTGTCGAATTCAAAAGACGGCGCCAAGGCCCAGAACCTTGCCTCAATAAACCTTTTCTCAAGCCCTGGCATGCTTTATAAGAGACAGGAATTGCGCAGAACCTTTGTCATTGCGAGCGCAGCGAAGCAATCCAGAAATGCCGCCACGGGAAAAACTGGATTGCCACGCCTCCTCCGGAGGCTCGCAATGACGATGTGCGTAAGTCCTAAGAGAACCAAAGCAAAAGATTTTAAGGAGCCCCCCCATGACACACACCCTGCGCGTTGGACAAAAAAGCTATACCTATTATCCCTTGGACAAGGCAGGATTGAAGGGGGATTTGAAAAATCTGCCCTATACCCTGCGGGTTTTGCTGGAAAATGTCCTACGGAAAAGCCCCAATACGGCGGCGGATGTGGCGGCCTTTGATGCGTGGCTGCGGGATAAAACCTCCACGCACGAGCTGGCCTATAGCCCCGCCCGCGTCCTGATGCAGGATTTTACCGGCGTTCCCGCCGTTGTGGACTTGGCGGCCATGCGCGATGCCCTGAAAACCTTGGGCGGGGATCCCGAAACCATCAACCCCTTGTGCCCCGTGGATTTGGTCATTGATCATTCGGTGATGATTGATCATTTTGGCACACCGGATGCCTTTCAAAAAAACGTGGATCTGGAATTTGAACGCAACGGAGAGCGCTATAGCTTTCTGCGCTGGGGCCAAACGGCGTTTCGCAATTTCCGCGTCGTGCCCCCCGGAACCGGCATTTGCCATCAGGTGAATTTGGAATATCTGGCCCAAGTCGTGTTTGTGGACCCTGAAACCCAAACCGTTTATCCGGATACTGTCGTGGGCACCGATTCCCACACCACCATGGTCAATGGCCTGTCTGTTTTGGGATGGGGCGTGGGCGGGATCGAGGCCGAAGCCGCCATGCTGGGCC
>CANGYM010000103.1 GCA_947458145.1 Alphaproteobacteria bacterium
TTTCCTGAGAGGCTAAGGCAAAGGCATCTTGGGCCTCCCTCGACACACCATGGGCTTTGGCCACATTTTCTGCCGTGATTCCCATATGATGTTGGCCAAAGACATCCCAAAGGCCATCCACAATCATGGTATCCACCAAACTGACAGGGCCCATTTTTGTGCCGTTTCGCAAAACGCTGGCATGGGGGGCGTTGGACATGCTTTCTTGACCACCGGCCACAACAATATCGGCATCGCCCGTCAAAATGGCTTGCATCCCCAGCGCCACAGCCCGCAAACCAGAGCCACACACCTGATTGATGCTTAGGGCTGTTTTTCCCTCCGGAATCCCCGCCGCCATGGCCGCCTGACGCGCGGGATTTTGGCCGCAAGCGGCCGTTAACACCTGACCCAAAATGACATCATCAACCTCATCCGGCTTTAGGGCAGCATCTGCCAAGATCTGCCGAATCACCACGGCCCCCAGAGCATGAGCTGGCAAAGAGGACAAACCACCCAGAAAGGATCCCACAGCGGTTCTTTTGGCAGCAACAATGGCAACGGTCATAAAGGCCTCCTCAACAACCTTTTTAAAAAATTCTCTCTTTTCCTACACCGACCCCATGGTGGGGTCAAGGATATACCTGGGATACGCCTGCGCCCCTCAAAAATAAGCAGAAAAAAACCGCTTGGTGTATTTTTTCTTGACAAAATAACTTACGATTGTATTCCCTAAAGACAAAGCACAGATTCATGTTCATGTCTGATGGGATGGGGCTTCCTTATGACAATGCTAAAACCTAAGGTTTTTTTGGATCAGGCCCCCGGAGAGGTCTATTATCTTACCAAAGATCGTCTGGTGGTGGGATTTGATCGTCCTTTATTCATGGACACCCCCGTTACAATAACCATTGTCTGTGGCAGTCAAAATGTGACGATACAGGGTGCTGTGGAGGCCATAACCCGTCGCCATCAAAAATATGTGGGAACCATCGTTTGGCAGGATGCTTTACAACAGCAGATTCTGGATACCCTTTTGCGCAGTACCGCTGGAAATTTTGAACGCCGCAAATTGCCCCTTGTTGTGGCCAATGAATTTCAAAGAGAGACACCTTCCGAGGCAGAAAACCTATCGCAGGCTTTTTTACGCCGCAAACGCCGCGGCTATGCAGGGCTGGCCTGTCTGATGGTTCTGCTGATGGTGGGGGTTATCTGGGGTGTGTGGCAGACATTTTTTCGGATTTATGTTGATGCTCCTTTTGCGGCCATCACCGTGCCCCTGCGCATGATCATGGCGCCTGAGTTTGGCCAAGTGACGTGGAGCACCTCGGTGCAGTCCTCAGAACGTCTGCATCAGGGTCAGATTTTGGGCGCCATGACTTCGCCCAAACTGCAAGAGGCCAAAGAACGTCTGGAAAACGACCTGTCTTTTCTAAAAATCCAGATCGAGGGCCTGAGGGAAAAAAAACAGGATGCCACCCTGAGGGTTTCGTATCGTCAACAATCCGCGCAGGACCTTCTGCGCCAGAAAGAGGAACGTCTTAGGTCTGCACAGGCCGATTACGACCAAGCTCTGACCCAGCAGCGGCGCCTGACCCCTTTGCACCAAAAGGGATATCTGAGTCACATAAAGTGGGATACGCTGAAAGCTGAGATCACCAAAACCAAAACGGCGGTGGATGAAGCGCAGGCGGCTTTGGACCAGACCAAAACGGAAAATCAAATGATCATGGCCTCCTTGGATGTCCCTGTGGGGGGGGCGCCGCAGGATTTGGATCGAGAGATTGCAGAAAAAATAGCCCAACACGAAAACCTGACGCGCCAACGTCGTTTGCTGGATAACCGTTTTCAAAGTATGGCGCTGACCAGCCCCTGTGATTGCCGCATTGTTTCATCGCAAAGCGACCAAGCCTGGATGAATCCAGGGGCCGTTCTGATGCGCCTGCAAGAAGACAGCGATGAAGCCTTGGTGGTGGAGGCCCGCTTGCCAGCCTCCGTCGCGAATCGTGTTCAGGTGGGTGATGCCGCGCGGATCTCTGTGGGGGATCAGGGGGAGGATATACCCGCCCGTGTGGTGGACATCCGCCCCGTAGCGTCCACAGAGCGCTATGGCCTTTCGCCCATGATTATGCAGGATCCCGCTTTAACGTCTGTGTATCTAAAGCCCGTTCACGGGAATCTCAGCCCCCATAAAGCAGGAACCCATGTGAATGTATCCATTCATAAGGCAACGGTGTTCCGCTATTTCAAAGAACTGTTTTAATCCTTTATCGTGCCCCCCCCCTAAAGAAGGGTTAGAGATTCCTTTTGAAGGGTTTTTGATGCCTCTAAATCGAAGGGCAACGCGTCCTGAGAGCGGCAGAAAAGGATTCGTTTGGGGCTTGGAAATTGCGATTGGGGTTCAGGCTCTGGCTCTGGCCAACGCAACCTACGGCTCCCACGTAAAAATATGGGCGGCCCCCGTTGGGATGTTCGGGCTTTGCCTGATGGGCACCCCCATCAGCAGATGATCACCCGCCGCAAAAAGAGTCTGGGGAAACATATTTTGATAATCTGGATCCGTCTTAGAGAATTTTTCCCCAAAAACCCAATTTGTATCGAAACGCTCTTGGTGATACCCATAAACAACACCAAACGGGGCCCCAACGAACAGACGGTTGTTGTTTAGGGCGAGGGCCCCTCCGAAGCGACCTTGCCACGAAGGCTCAGGGTTGTTTAATTTTTGGCGCAATATCCAGCCCTGCGTGTTTTCATCATACACAAAAGAATAGACAGTCCCCATCTGCTTAGCTGAACCATCTTCATAGGCGGCCCCGACGATCAGGGCCTTGCCCTGCATGGCGACGCTGCCCCCAAATTCTGTAAAAACCTTATTCACATCCGGCCGAAGGGTCTGTTTTTCCATCCAAAGACCTTTGGAATCTTTTTTAAAAACGAACACAGCGCCCGACCCTGGACCCGTTTTGCTATCCTGACCATAGGCGCCTACGGCGAAAAAATCCCCAGAAGAGGTCAGAACATTTCCAAACAACGACCCTGCATGCAGGGATTTTGGGGCCAAAAGGTAGGCCTCTTTCCACGCATCACCCTCTTTCTGGAAAACAGACACAGAGCCGGAATCAATGCCACGAACATCGCTGAGATGGGCCCCTATGGCCAGAGTGTTTTCATCCAGCCAACGCACAGCATTTCCAAAAAAATCACCTGATTTGGGCTTTTCTGATGTCACCTTAGCCAAAACAGCCAATGTTTTCCGATCCAAAATATAAACAGCGCCTGTGTTATACAGCTTGCCAGCGCTTTCTGCCGCAGCCCCCACCGCGATGTACGATGCGTTGGCGTCCACCGCACTGCCAAACATGGCGCGTGCCGAAGGGGTAGGAGGAAGGATTTTTTTCACCAATCCCCAAGTATCCCCCTGATTTTGATAAAGATACAAAGCCCCCGCGCGGTAGGCGGCATCACTATCCCACGGGGCCCCCACCATCGCCTGCGTTGCGTCTGTCCACGTGACGATCCCAAAAACGTCCTGTTGTTGGGCGGTAGAGGGCAAATCGGACGTGGATTTGATTTTAAAAGAAGGAAGAAGAGGCGCGTCTTGAGCCTCTGCCGCCCAAGCCCGCTGGCCAGAAAAAAGACAGATCAAAAACACCAAGCTCAAGGGCACCCTAAAAA
>CANGYM010000104.1 GCA_947458145.1 Alphaproteobacteria bacterium
ACATTGTTATGGGCCAGACCGTTGCCTGTCTGCCAGACGCGATTGGTGAGAGGGTGGCTTGGGGAGCGAGCGCCCGGGCTGGCTGAGGTCCCTGCGATGGCCGATAGGCAGATAGTCACCAGGAGGTATACCCTGCTTACTTCTCTTCGTATATGCCCTGGAAGAAAGTTCCTCACTACATCTCTTCTTATCGGCGGCTCCGCCAGACCCAATAGCATATCCCGCCTCACTCCTGTCCAAATTAGGCCGGAACTGGATTGTGGACGCGCACAATGATTCGTCTTTGGCGCAGTTTTTCTTTCTTGCTCAAATGAGGTGGTCCCTCTGGAGGCAGATCGCCTGGCTTGAAAAGGGGCACTTGGCCAGGTAAGTGGTCTGGGCGGAGTCTAACCGGCCCCTCGAACGGGTAATCGATGAAACGCAGCAAGTCGCGGTAGACAAACAATTGGCGCCGCAGTAGAGCGATGAAGCGGCTGGTGTGCCACTTCACGCGGGAGCGGAGTTCCAGAAAGCGCACCAGCAGTAGCGCAATCAGTGCTGTCCAAATCTGTATCTTTAAGGCATTGGCCGAAGTCCCCACAAAGGTTTTGATCCGCAAATTCTGCTTGATGCTCTTGAAGAACAGTTCCACCTGCCAAGGTTCGCGGTAGATGGCGGCCACAGTGGCCGGGTCAAGGTCGAGGTGATTGGTCAGGTAGACGAACTCGCGCTTGCCCTTGTCGTCCCACCACACGATGCGGCGCAGAAAGCGGTCGTCATCGGCCTCCGCCTGTTTGGTGAAAACGATGATTGCATCAGCGCGCACGCTACTGCTGTCTGAAATGGCGCGGGATTCCACGACAACGAAGGATGCCCTCTCCTTGAGTCGTGTCACGAAGTGAACACCCTGCAATGTCAGGTTGTGAAACCACTTGTAGTCGTTGTAGCCGCGATCGAAGATCAACATCGCTCCCGCCGGAAAATACATGGTTTTGGCCACTTTCACATCGGCCTGCTTGCCATCGGTGATCAGCGCGTAGTGTGGCAGCAGACCGTCATGATCAAGGAGCAAGTGCAACTTTACCGCCCCCTTGGTAGCGCGGAACTTCGCCCAGGGAAACACCTTCACGCACAAATCGATCACGCTGCTGTCCAAACTCAGGAGCTTGCCGGGAAGCTTCAGGGGATTACCGCCTGCGCCGGGCAATTGTTGGCGAAGATGCTCGACGAGCGTCAAAAACAGATCCTGATAGATCTCCCAACTGCGGTGCTCATTGGCATAAGCGAGCGTGGAATGGCTTGGCGCCTGCGTCATGCCCAGATGCACCAATTTGCCTTCGCAGGCTTGTAGCCCCTCGCGGATCTCGCGCAAGCTGTGCGCCTGTCCCAACTGGCAAAACAGCATTGCCACAAACTGATCCCAACAAGAGAAGCCCCGAGCGTGACGCATACCGCCATGCCGCGCGACGGCGGCATCGAAAAGTCGGCGCGGTACCAGCCCCAAAATCTGACTGAAAATGCTGGATACTTGAGCCATGGGCGGTCTCCTTGGGAGGTTGAGATGTGTTCTTGCAGGAACTTCTTTAACTTACCAGTGGGCTGCCCTGAGCTTCACCTCATGGAGCTAATTTGGACACGAGTGATCCCGCCTACATTCTCCCTCTCAGGCAAGAAGCCTAAGTGATCTCTCCAAATGAGAAGCGGCCCGGGTTAGATACCCAAGCCGCTTTCACCCTACATAAAGCGAACCCTTAGTTGGGTTCGCCGTTTACCAAAGTTGTTACTTTACCTACAGTAGGGGCGGCCGAATCCCACATCGACCCCGAATCCCACAACGACCCGGAATCCCACATCGACCCCGAATCCCACAACGACCCGGAATCCCACAACGACCCGGAATCCCACATCGACCCGGAATCCCACATCGAACCGCTGCCACAAACCGTACCGGCCACACACTGCGGCAGGATGCGCTTGGACAGGCGGTCATACTTCGCCACCGGAGACAAGGCCGTGCCAGTAAAGGGGACGGTGTTCGCCAACGCGGCAGCAATGTCCAGGTAACCCGCGCCAATCGTGAAGGCGTCATAGTAGCTGGTGAAGGCCTGGCCGGTAGCCTTATCCGTGGTGAAGCTGACGATCGGGAAAGTCTTATAAGCGGTCCGCATCAGTATCCCTTTCACCTGATTGGGAGTGAGGGAGGGAGTCCTGCTCAGCAGAATCGCCGCAGCCGCACTCACCATCGGGGCAGCCATGCTGGTGCCACTAGAGACGAAGTACCCTTTTTGGCCGCTCGCGCCATTCTTCTGATTGGCGGGGTAGCCATTGAAGAGGAGAGTATTGAAGCTGGCAAGTGAGATGATTTGGTTGCCGGGAGCCACCAGATCCGGCTTCATGATCCGGTCGACCATGGTCGGCCCCTTGGAGCTGTAGCTGGCCACGGTGTCGTCAGTACGCACTGGGGTGTCAGCCGTCTTCATAGCGCCCACCGTAATGACAAAAGGATCGTTCCCGGGGGCTGTAATCGTGCCGTAACCATTAGTTCCCTTCGTGTTATTTCGGCCTTCGTTGCCCGCCGCCGCCACGACCACAATGCCTGCCTTCCAGGCGGCCTCCACGGCTAAGCACAAAGGATCAGTTTTGTAGCTTTGCACCACAGGCCGGCCCAGCGACAAGTTGATGACACGGATGTTGTAAGTGGTCCGCAACGCGATCGCCCGATTGATGGCGGCGATCACGGCAGAATCCGTACCCTCGCCGTTCCTATTGAGAACCCGCAGGTTGATTAGATTGACGCCCGGAGCAATGCCCCGGTATTCATCTTTTTTCGAGAATCTTCCCGTGCCCCCGGCGATACCGGCAACGTGGGTGCCGTGGCCCAGCAGATCCGCCGTAGTTGTTTCCCCAGGAACAAAATTCTCCTGGTAAACAATGCGTTGGTCGTTGGGATTTCCCTTGTCCCGAGCAAGGTCAAAGTGGGCGGAAACCCCACTGTCAATGATCGCTATCCCGATCCCGCTGCCGGTCAAATTCGCCGTCCAAGCCGCAGTGGCGTTTACCGCCGGGACGGCGTTTTGCATAGCAGACTTCACCTGGAAATCCGGGCTAATGCGGAGCACCGAGGCGTCATTGGCCAACTGCTCCAGGCGATTGGCCGGGATCGTATAGGCGCCGGCATGAATCACATCCAGGGTCAGGCGGAGCTTGCCGCCCAGTTTCTTTACTTTTTGATGGAGGGCCGCATCAGCAAGGCGGTTAAATTGAACAATGACATCGGCCTGTGCGGTGGGGCTCAATTTCTCCAGTCCGCTGGCAAGTTTTGGGTGTGCCCACGCCGGCACCGACAAAACCACCAAAGACATCAGGAGGTGGCGGAGTGATTTGTTGCGGAATTTAGTTTGCATAGTTTTGGTACTTTCTGTTTGGTTTGAAAGGGACGTTTATAGAATATGTACCTTAGATCCGATGTTACAATATAACTTTAGTACTGAATGTTTGATTCTTAGCGGTTCGCGTCAACAAATGTAAGACACTTTTCTAAGTGGTAAGTAGTATTCCTCATCTCTTGAGTGGCCTATAGAGGCAGAGGCTTACTTGGGCTCTGGTGCAAATGGGGAGTTGTGACGATTTCGGCCGCGGTCGTTGTGTTGATCGGCTCTGGTGCGAATTTTTCG
>CANGYM010000105.1 GCA_947458145.1 Alphaproteobacteria bacterium
CCTGTAGATGGCCAAATGGCACTTTGGGCTTTCAGTTGGGTTATGCCCGAAGCGATTGCGAAGAACAAACAAACCACAGCAAGCCTCTCAGGAAAAAGCGACAGCGGCCTTGAATGCCAACCGCTTTGCTGATGAAATTGTGCCCGTCACCATCCCCAGCAAAAAAGGGGATGTGATCATTGCGCGGGATGAACACCCCCGCCCTGAAACAACAGCGGAGGCCTTGGCCAAACTGCGCCCTGCCTTTGATAAAGACGGCAGTGTCACGGCGGGCAATGCCTCGGGTATCAATGATGGCGCCGCAGCGGTGGTGCTGATGTCACTGGAAAACGCCAAAAAACGGGGCTTGACACCTCTGGCCACGGTGAAATCATGGGCCACGGCGGGGGTATCGCCGGCCCTGATGGGCACGGGCCCCATTCCTGCCAGCCAGTTGGCCCTGAAAAAAGCCGGATGGACCCCCCAAGATTTGGATGTGATTGAGGCCAACGAGGCCTTTGCCGCCCAAGCCATTGCCGTGAATCAGGCGCTGGGATGGGACACGCGCAACGTGAATGTCAACGGCGGGGCCATTGCCCTTGGTCACCCCATTGGGGCCTCGGGTGCCCGCGTTTTGGTAACCTTGCTGCATGAAATGGGCAAACGGGATGCCAAGCGGGGCCTTGTCACCCTGTGCATTGGTGGCGGCATGGGCATTGCGCTGTGTCTTGAGCGGCCTTAAGGGAAAGCCTATTTTGTTATGACATTGAATCTTATCTCCCGCCTTCCTGTCCACACCCAGTTTCGCTTGCGGCCGTTGTTTTGGCCGGGCCTAGCGCTGAGCGGGGTTGCGGTGGCGCTGTCCATTGTGGCCCTGTTCATCTGGGGCCTTGCCTTTGGCATTGATTTTACGGGGGGGGTGCAAATTGAACTGCAAACACCCCATCATACCATCGATCAGGCCCGTGCCTTGGCGGAAAAAGCCCTGCCCGAGACGCCGGTGAGTCTTCAGGCTTTCGGGGAAAATCATGTCTGGCTGCTGAAAACCGCCCAAACAACGTTGAATCAGGACCAGATTCTGGCGGCGCTGACAGAAACGTTTCCCAAAGACACCGTGATTCGCCGCGTGGATTACGTGGGCCCCAGCGTGGGAGATGACCTAAAACAAAAGGGTGTGATTGCTGTTGTGGTGTCCATGATTGCCATCATGTTTTACATTTGGGTGCGGTTTGAATGGCCCTTTGGGGTGTCGGCTCTGGTAGCGTTGATTCACGATGTGATCATTACGTTGGGTTTTTTGAGTCTGGTGCAAGAGGAATTTAGCCTCTCCACCCTAGCCGCCATTTTAACCATCGCCGGATATTCCATCAACGATACCGTGGTGGTCTTTGACCGATTGCGGGAATTTTTGAAAAAGCACCAACGCGAACCCTTGATCAGTTTGGCAGAGAAAACGTGCAATCACGTCATGATCCGGTCCTGTTTCACGGGGGTGACCACCATTGCCGCCTTGATATGTCTCTACATTTGGGGGGGGGCTGCGCTTCAGGGATTCTGTTTGGCCATGATTGTGGGGATTCTGGCGGGGGCGTATTCCTCTATTTTTGTGGCAACGCCGCTGATGCTGCTGCTGGAACGTTATATTCAACGCACCCCCAAAGCCCCTGCCTCGGTGGTATGACACCAACGCCGGACATCCTTTCAGGGGCGGGGTGTAACGACGGCTTTGCTGCGGAGGATGACCCGCTGATCATCGCAGATAGAACCTTTCAGTCCCGCCTGTTTATGGGCACATCGCTTTACCCCAATGTTCAGGTGTTGCTGGATTGTCTGGCGGCCTCGGGCACGCAAATGATCACGGCGGCCGTGCGCCGCATTCATGCCGCGGGGCGAGAGGCCGACATTTTGGCCCATATTCACGGCCAGTATCATCTGTTGCCCAACACCGCGGGATGTTACACCGCCGAGGATGCTGTGTTAACCGCCCATCTGGCACGGGAAGCCTTTGGCACGTCGTGGATTAAACTGGAAGTCATCGGCGATGAAGATACCCTGTATCCAAACAATTCCGAATTGCTGCGGGCGGCAGAGCGTTTGCTGGCAGATGGCTTTACCGTGTTGCCCTATTGCAGCGATGATCCCCTGGTCTGTGCGCGGTTGGAGGCCATGGGATGCGCCGCCGTTATGCCCCTGGCCGGTCCCATTGGTTCAGGTGCTGGTCTGTGCAACCCTTACGCCCTGCGCATGATTATCGAACGTGCCCGTGTGCCGGTGATTATTGATGCTGGCATTGGCACGGCGTCCGATGCCTGCATTGCCATGGAGATGGGGGCCAGCGGTGTGTTGCTGAATACGGCCATTGCCAAGTCCCTGAATCCCTTGGCCATGGCCAAGGCCATGCGTTATGCGGTCAGCGCGGGCCGATTGGCCCATGGGGCAGGGCGCATTCCTGTGAAAACCCACGCTTCAGCTTCCACCATGACGCAGGGGCGGGTGGAAGCGCCCTCTCCATGATCCCAGAATACCGAAAAAGAGGCCTCCTTGCCCTGATCATAGGGGGGGTGGGTGGGGTATTGCTGGCTTATGGATTGGGGGTTTTTTCTTCGGATATTCCTCTTCAGCCCTCTTCTCGGTCCATCACCTCATATCTGGCCCAAAAATCTGATGATGGGGACCGTGCAGGGGGGTACGACATAGAGCCCCTGAAAGCCAAACACGGGGCCCTATCATGGGATTTGTTTGCCGCTGTTCAGAACACCACACAGGAAGAGACCTCATCTGCGGGGGCCTTCCCTAATACCTTCAGGGTCATTCTGAAGCCCATTTTTACAGAGGCCATCAAACGACATGATGGCCAAAGGGTCAAAATCATGGGCTATATGTTTCCGTTGGAAGATGGGACATCTCAACGTCATTTTCTGATGGGGCCCTATCCCCCCACGTGTGTTGGGCATTATCATGCCCCCAACAATCAGGTGATTGAGGTCACATCCCAAACCCCTATCCCCCTGACGTGGGAACCCATTGTGGTTGAGGGCACTCTGATGTTGTTAACCAGCGATCCCAAAAATACGTTTTATCGCCTTGAAAAAACCCGATTCATCAAGGAATATCCTCAGAGGCAGCCCTGATTCACGGCAGAGTGCTTTTATAGTATTTCCACTTTATTTTCGTACTGGCCTGCGAACGGCGCCTAGCGTCGCTCACCTAGATTCACTAGGCATCGCTCCGCCAGGCTTGTTCTCGGCTCAGTAGGAAAATAAATTGAAAATACTATA
>CANGYM010000106.1 GCA_947458145.1 Alphaproteobacteria bacterium
CCGAGTTGGAAATCCAAACAGCACTCAAAGGATTAGCCGGCTTGACGGTTTGGCGAGCCGACGCTTTTCACGCCCGTTATGACATTCGAGACCTGAGCTTTCGCGATGTATTGCGAAATACGATCGGGCATATCCCCTACACCGACGCGTATTATGATTTCCTATCTACCCTATGCGTTAGACATCTGCAGCGTAGGCTCGATACCCCAAAGAAAGTCGTTGTCCTGGACTGCGATAACACCCTCTGGCGTGGAGTGGTTGGAGAACTGGGGGTCGAAGGTATCGGCTTTGATCCAGCGCACCGGCGACTCCAAGAAAAACTCGTCGAGCTAGCCCAAAGCGGAGTACTGCTGTGCCTCTGTAGCAAGAACGAACCCGAGGACGTTTGGGAGGTTTTCGACAAACGAAAGGATTTTGGGATCCGACGCGATCAAATCGTTGCATCGAAAATCAACTGGATGCCCAAGGGGCAAAACATTCAAGAGTTGGCCCGGTCCCTCAATCTCGGACTCGATAGCTTCATCTTTCTCGATGACAATCCAGTCGAATGCGCCGAGGTTCGCGCTACTTGCCCAAGCGTTCTTACCCTTCAATGGCATCATGAGAACAATCGGGCCATGCAACTGCTCGATCATCTCTGGGAACTCGATGTTCACGCGACGACCAACGAAGACCGCGAGCGGACAAAAATGTACCGCGAGGAATTTCAGCGTCAGGAAGTCCAAGCCAATGCGGCCAACTTCCAAGCATTTATCGATTCACTCGAGTTGCAAGTGGTCTACCATGAAGTCACCCCAGAGAATCTCCAAAGAGCTTCCCAATTAACACTGCGAACCAACCAATTCAATTTCACCACCATCCGCCGTAACGAATCTGAAATTCTTGAACTGCTCAATGACCCTACTGTCGATATACAGATTGTCCAGGTTCAAGATCGATTCGGAGATTACGGCATCGTCGGGCTCTTTATCGCAAAAACGCTCTCTTCTGGGTACTCCATCGATACTTTCTTGCTCAGTTGCCGTGTTCTAGGAAGAGGTGTGGAACATCGAATGGCCTCGCACATCGCAACCCTCGCCGAACGACGTGGGCTGAGCGAAGTTCTTTGGACATACAAACCAAGCGAAAAAAATGCTCCCGCGCGTATGTTCCTAGAGAAAATCGCGGAACAAATCCAAGTAGATCCCAAGGGGACTGAAGTTCCCATCGCCGTTGCGACCCTCAAGAATCTTCAATTCCAAGCCGACCACGATTACCAGGTGGTCGATGCCCCCTCTCCGCAAGATCCACAACCCAAAAAAGAATCGCAAAGTACCAAGAAGCGATCAGCAAGAGTCCGCGAAGAGCAAATCCGAAAAAGCGCCGAGGAACTTGCGACTTGGCAGAATTTATCCAAATCGTTTCGAGGCGGTTTTCAGACCAGCACATCATATCCTCCTTCCAACCTTGACGTCGAGAGCCATGTGCTCGAAACATTTTCGAGCGTACTGGGAATCGAAACCGAAAAAGTCAAAAGCGTCGATCGGCTCGATGCTCTTGGATGCGACTCGCTTCAAATCGTCGGTATCACCGTCTCGCTGACGAGAATTTTCACCGATCTGCCCCCGACTTTGCTTTTCGAATACCGGAGCGTCTCGGAAATCATCGAGCAAATCAAAAGGATTACGACTCCATCTTTTGATCGTTCCTTGCACGCTACTTCGGGTACGTCGGTAACACTAGATAGAAACCAATCTCGAACCTCCCTGGTCGATAATCAAATCGCGATCGTTGGAATAGGAATCCAGTGCGCAGCCGGAAAAGACCCGGGTTCTTTATGGAATGCATTGCTCAATCAAAAATCGATGGTCGTCCCTCTGCCAGAGCATCGAGACGGTTACGTCGGCGAAACCGAATTTCAGCATCCTTATTTCGCTTCATTGATGCCAGAGGTTACCGGGTTTGATCCTGAATTCTTCGGTATCTCCCCACGCGAAGCGCAATACATGGATCCGCAAATGCGGATGGTGCTACAAAGCTCATGGCATGCTCTGGAAGATGCGGGCTCCTTCGGTGCACACTACGATCGATCCATGGGGATATTTATAGGAGTGATGTACCAATGTTACGGACGTTTGGCAAACGTCATCGCAACGAGCAATGCCAGTGTTTATCGATGCTGGGAAGGCTTTGGAGTTGCCAATAGGCTTTCCCAAGTCCTAGGAGTTTCAGGTCCTAGCCTTGCGATCGATACAGCTTGCTCCTCATCTGCAACAGCACTCCATTATGCTGTGCAATCGCTCCGAAATGGCGAGTGCCAAAGCGCCGTCGTCAGCGGAGTGAACCTGATTCTCGATCCAGCTCGAATCGCACAACTAGATAACTTGGGAATCCTGACACGCTCAGGAAAATGTGTACCCTTTGGGGATCAAGCCGATGGAACCGTCATCGGAGAGGGAGCCGTCGCGATCGTGATCAAGCGACTTTCCGATGCGGTGCGCGATTCGCAGCGTATCTATGCGATCATCAAAGGAACGGGCCTGAGTGTCGGAGCCGGAAGCGTCGGATTCACCGCACCGAATCCCGTCGCACAATCCCTTGCGATCCGGGCCGCACTTGCCGATGCCCAGGTCGACCCTCGCACGATCGGATACGTAGAAACCCATGGAACCGGTACGCAACTTGGCGATCCCATCGAAGTCCGTGGCCTAGAGATGGCCTACTGCGACACGACCCTCTGGGACCAAGATCTCGAGTGCCAAGCCCATACAGGGATCGGCTCGATCAAGCCCAACATCGGACACCTCGAAGCCGGTGCAGGGCTCATCGGAGTGGTCAAGGCAGCCCTCCAACTCCATCACAAGACCCTCTTGCCGAGCATCACCTCGGATCGCCCCAACCCCCAAATCCCATTCGACAAACTCCCCTTTAAAATCCAACGCACAACCCAAAACTGGGAACCGCTCGAAGTATTCCGAAAAAGCCTGCAAGCCTCTGAAACCCTGCCGCGTCGAGCCGCGGTCAACTCCTTTGGCGTCGGTGGCTCAAACGCTCACATCGTCCTCCAAGAGGCTCCTAGGCTCGAGTCCCCCTCCTCGGGGACGGATCGCTCCTGGCACCTGCTAACCCTGCAAGCAACAAATCTAGAGGGACTCAAACTCCAAGCCAGAGGTTGGTCGAATTTCCTAAAAGTACAGAACCAACCGTCGATCGGAAATGCGATCTATTCCAACATCGATGGA
>CANGYM010000107.1 GCA_947458145.1 Alphaproteobacteria bacterium
GAGGAAAAACAAGCCCCCTCAGCCTCTGTCTTTTTGCGCCTGAGCGCGTCCACCACCTTGGCCAAATCCCAAGTGATGGCCATTCAATATCTGGTGGCCTCTGCCGTGCCAGAGCTGAAAACCAACGCGGTATCCATTATTGACAATAACGGCAATTTGATTGCCCATGCCCAGGAAAACCAAGAGGGCGCGGGCGATGCCAGCACCAACGAGGATATGCGCTCTGCGTATCAAACACGGCTTTCCAGTGAATTAAAAACGCTTTTGGAAAGCACCCTGGGGGTGGGCAAAGTCCGTCTGCAAACCAATGTCGATATGGATTTTGATCAGGTCAGCACCAATACGGAAACCTTTGATCCCGAAAAATCAGCGGTGCGTTCATCCCAAACCGTGACGGAAGACAATCAAACCACCAATCCCACCAAAACCGTTTCTGTGGAAAACAATCTGCCCGAAAACCAAGGCCAACAAAGTGAAAGTGCAGCCCAAGATTTATCGCGCCGGTCCGAAGAAACCCTGAATTACGAAGTTTCCAAGCAAATCACCAGCCAAGTCCGCCAATCCGGTGTGGTACGAAAACTGTCCGTGGCCGTTGTTGTGGATGGGATGTATGACACCAATGACAAAGGCGAGCGCACCTATAAACCCCGCACCCCCGAAGAGCTGGAAAAAATCGCCACCATCGTGAAGTCCGCCGTAGGGTACGACGAAGAACGCGGGGACAAAGTCGAAGTCATCAACATGCAGTTCATTTCTTTTGCCGACGAAGCCATGGCCGAAGAGGTTACGCTGCTGGATCAGATTGACGTGAATAATTATGTCAAAATCATCGAAACGTTGGTTCTGTCCTTCATCGGTCTTTTGGTCATCTTCCTCGTGATTCGCCCCCTGATGCAAAAGGTTCTGGAGAGTGTCCCCGAAATTACCGGCGGCGAAACATCCGATCAGTTGCTGGCAGCAGCAGGCATTACCCCTGCTTTGGAGGGGCCCACAGGCAAAGCCATAGCGGGATCCCGTCAGGACAACGCCGATTCAGGGGACATGATCAACATCGATTCCATCAAAGGCCAAATTCGCACATCCAGCATCAAGCGCGTGGGTGAAATCATCGAGCAACACCCAGAAGAAGCCCTGAATATCATTCGCGGCTGGATTTACGAGGGACAATAACCATGGCTGTACGCATTGACCGTGATCAATACAAAACCTTAACCGGCCAAGAAAAAGCCGCCATGTTGATGCTGGCGCTGGGGGAAACCTATAGCATCAAGCTGTTTCGATTGATGCAGGATGACGAAATCAGGGAAATTTCCCAAACCATGGCCACCCTTGGCAAAGTCGAAGCCGCTGTGATTGAAAAATTGCTCATGGATTTTGTGGAGGGCTTTAGCCAATCGGGATCCCTAGTGGGTAGCTATGACACCACAGAACGCTTGTTGGCCCAGGTTATGGATAGCGAGCGGGTGGGGGCCATTATGGAGGATATTCGCGGCCCCGCAGGACGCACCATGTGGGACAAGCTGGGGAACGTGAACGAAAACGTGCTCGCCAACTTCCTGAAAAACGAATATCCGCAAACGGTTTCCGTGGTTTTATCCAAAGTGCGTCCGGATCATGCGGCCAAGGTTTTGGGGCTATTGCCGGAATCATTAGCCATGGATGTGATTAATCGGATGCTGAAAATGGAGGCCGTGAAAAAAGAAGTGCTGAACGACGTTGAAAAAACGCTGCGCAATGAATTCATGAGCAACATTGCCCGCACCAACAAGCGCGATGCGTTTGAAATGATGGCAGAAATCTTTAACGGCTTTGATCGCAGCACGGAATCCCGATTCATGAGCGCCCTGGAAGAGCGGGATGGGGATTCTGCAGAAAAAATTAAGGCCATGATGTTTACCTTTAATGACCTTAATCGTCTGGATCCCACAGGCATTCAGGCCGTTCTCAGGGATGCGGACAAGGAAAAACTGGCGGTGGCTTTGAAAGGGGCGTCCGAGGGCATTCGCGAGATGTTCTTTGGCAACATGTCCGAGCGAGCCGCCAAAATCCTGCGTGAAGATATCGAGGCCATGGGGCCCGTTAAGGTTCGTGATGTGGAAGATGCCCAGATGCACGTTGTGCGGGTCGCCAAAGACCTTTCTGACAAAGGAGAAATTGACATCTCCGACAGCAAAGGTGGGGATGAATTGGTGTACTAGTCATGACGCAAAAATTCTTGTTTTCTCAGCTTTTTGATGATGCCGGTTTCGTTCAGGAACAGGTTCAGGCAATGCCCGAAGCTGTGGTGATGGACGATCTTCCCGAAGATACAGGTCCCCTGTTGGTGCATAGTGATGAGGATTTGCAGATTGCCAAGACCCTCGCCTTTGAAGATGGTCGCAGCGAAGGCTATCAGGAAGCCCAAATCCAGTTCGAAGCCAAGCAGTCCCAAGCCCTGGAAAAACTGGCCGATCAAATCACGGGCATCATGTTGATGCATGATCACCTGATTCAAACCATGGAACATACGGCGGCGGACATTGCTTTGGCCATTGCGCGGATTTTTTTGCATAAAATTCCGGCCCCCGTGTATCAAAAGCAACTGCGGCAGATGGTCATGGATTTTTGTGCGGCCCATCGGGATAAAGAAGGATTCCTGCGCATCACCTGCCACACGCAGGACATGCCGATTGTTCAAGACACCCTGTCCAAACGCCCAGAAATGGCAGGAAAAATTCACATCGCTGAGGAAAATACCTTCACCCCTGGCGATGTGCAAATGTCTTGGGGGGATGGTTTTGTCACCTTTTCCCAAGATCAACTGCGTGAGCAGATCACAACCTTTTTTCAAAGCCACCAACCATCCCCTAAAGGAGAAAAAGCATGAGCGACACAATGAAATTGCCAAACTTAGATAACCCAAATGCCACCCTAGAGGACCCCATGGACACTCTGGAAGACGAACCCAATTTATCAAAACACAAGGTCACAACCCATGATCTAGAGGCGGTTTATACCATCCCCATCAACGTCAAAGCGGTTTTGGGGGAGGCCCGCATGGAGGTCAACCAACTGCTAAAACTGGGCCGTGGGGCCGTGGTGGAGCTGGACCGCAAAGTGGGGGAGCCCATTGATATTTATGTGAATAACCGTCTGGTGGCCCGCGGCGAGGTTGTCATTGTTGATGAC
>CANGYM010000108.1 GCA_947458145.1 Alphaproteobacteria bacterium
CCCGCGCGAGTTGGACTATTTCGCCCTGGAACTGCAAGCCCGCTATCAGGGCACAGGGTGGGGGGCGCGGTTCAAACGTTGTCTGGTTGGCCTGTATGGTTGCTTTAGCGATTATGGCCGTGGCGTTGGTCGCCCGCTTCGCGGGTTGGTGGAACTGTGCCTGCTGTCGATGTTGTGTTATTGGGTTCTGGCCGATCGTGGTTGGCGTGTTTGGGATAACGCCCTTCTGCTCAGCTTGCTTAACGCTCTGCCTCCATTGGGGGCGAGCAGTGCGGCGCGGGAATCCAGTCTGGAGGCTTTGTATGGCTGCGATGTTCCCACCTCTGTGCATCTAATCGCCGTGGGCGAAGGGATATTCGGCCTTATCCTTCTGTTCCTCATCGCCCTTGGCCTGCGTAACCGTTTCCGCCTTTAGGGGGGTCGGGAGTCATGCTCTGCCGTGCTACCGGCCTAAAGCGGTGTTTGCTTGCCTAATTGAGATTAGAAAAAAACAGAATTGCATCTCTCTTATAAAATCTTTACAATATCTCTTTTTTCATAAAGGACACTTGGTTTATGGTTTTGGCTGCAAATTTGGGCTTTCCCCGTGTGGGCGTTCATCGGGAATTGAAATTCGCTTTGGAATCGTTTTGGAAAAAAACCTCAACAGAGCAGGATCTCTTGACTGTGGCCAAAGACCTTCGCAAGCGGCACTGGACGCTGCAGCGGGATCGGGGCATGGATATCATCCCCAGCAATGATTTTTCCCTGTATGATCACATGCTGGATATGAGCTGTTTGCTCGGCGCCGTGCCAGAGCGTTATGGATTTAAGGGTGGGTTGGTCAATCACGATACCTATTTTGCCATGGCGCGTGGCCGTCAAGAGGGTGGCCAAGATGTGGTGGCCATGGAAATGACCAAATGGATGGACACCAACTATCACTACATTGTGCCTGAATTGACGAAACAGACCCAGTTCGCTCTGTCATCCAACAAAATTTTTGATGAATACCAAGAAGCCAAAGCCCTTGGCATCGAAACGCGCCCTGTTTTGGTCGGCCCTGTGTCCTATCTGATGCTGTCAAAATCCTATGACGCAGGCCTGAAGCCTCTGGATCTTTTGGCGCCTTTGCTCGAGGTATACAAAGCCATTTTTGCCAAACTGAAAACTCTTGGCGTTAAAGACGTTCAAATAGACGAGCCTTGTCTGGCCACAAACCTGACCGCAGACGAGAAAAAGGCTTTTGAAACGGCCTATCAAACCTTGGGCAATCAAGGATTAAACTATATCCTGACCGTGTATTTTGGCGGACTGCGGGACAATTTGTCTTTGGCCCTGTCCCTGCCCAGCGCCGGTTTGCACGTGGATTTGGTGCGTGGGTCCGAAGATATCGATGCCTTGCTGGCGCAGGCGCCCAAGGGGAAAACCCTGTCTTTGGGATTGATCGAGGGTCGTAACATTTGGAAAACGGACCTGAATCGTGCCTTGGCTGTGGCTGAAAAATTCGTGGCGGCACGGGGCGGCGATACCGTGATTGTTGCCCCCAGCTGTTCTTTGTTGCACAGCCCTGTGGATTTGGATCAGGAAACCAAGCTGGATTCAGAAGTGAAATCATGGCTGTCCTTTGCCACACAAAAATTAACAGAGGTGTCCTCTTTGCGGGATGCCCTGAATGGCAAAAAAGACGCCGCATTTTTTGCGGACAATCAGGCGGCTGTGGGATCGCGGCAATCTTCCTCCCTCATCCACAATACGGCGGTTAAGCAGCGGGTTTCAGCGTTGACCGAAGCCATGAAAAACCGGAAAAATCCGTTTTCCAAGCGTCGCTTGGCGCAAAAGGCCGATTTGAATTTGCCGTTATTGCCCACCACCACCATCGGCTCTTTCCCCCAAACCAAAGAGGTCCGTCACGCACGGGCAGCCTTTAACAAGGGCGAGATGAATCAAGCATCTTACGATCAATTTTTGGGTGAGTGCATCCAAAACGCCATCAAAATTCAGCATGAATTGGACATCGATGTGCCTGTTCACGGGGAATTTGAACGCAACGATATGGTGGAATATTTTGGGGAGCAACTGAGCGGATTTGTCTTCACCAAAAACGGTTGGGTGCAAAGTTACGGATCCCGCTGCGTTAAGCCACCCGTGATTTTTGGGGATGTGTCCCGTCCCGCCCCCATGACGGTGCAATGGACCACCTATGCGCAGGCCCTCAGCCCTCGTCCGGTGAAGGGGATGTTGACAGGCCCCATCACCATTTTGCAGTGGTCGTTTGTGCGGGATGATCAACCACGCTCTGTGACGTGCAACCAGATCGCGCTGGCCATTCGGGATGAAGTGATGGATCTTGAAAAAGCGGGTATCAAAATCATTCAGATTGACGAACCGGCGATTCGTGAGGGGCTTCCTTTGCGCAAAGAGGATCAGACGTCGTATCTGAACTGGGCTGTGGGGGCTTTCCGTATCTCCGCCGCGGGGGTTGAGGATAAAACACAGATTCACACCCACATGTGTTATTCAGAATTCAATGACATCATGGATTCTGTTGCGGATATGGATGCGGATGTGATTTCCATTGAAACATCCCGCTCGGCCATGGAGCTGCTTTCGGCGTTTATTGAATTCAAATACCCCAACGACATTGGCCCAGGGGTTTATGATATTCACAGTCCTCGGATTCCCAAAACCGATGAAATGGCATTCTTGCTGCGCAAGGCGCTGGATGTTTTGAACCCTGAACAAATTTGGGTCAACCCAGATTGTGGGTTAAAGACACGGGGCTGGGCTGAGGTTCTGCCGGCCATGCAAAACATGGTGGCCGCAACCAAAATTTTGCGTCAAGAGTTGGCGGCCGAGCAAAAGGATGCTGTCTGATCGATTGTTTTATGGCCGCCGCGTTGGAAAAGGGTTTTCCCCAGCGGCGGCCAAGTCTTTGCGGGATCAGGCCGATGATTTTTGTTTTTCGGATCCGCGGGATCTCTTAACAGAGCCCTACACAGACCGTTTTCTGGAAATTGGGTTTGGTAACGGCGATCATCTGTTGGCGCAGGCTGTGGCCCATCCGTCAACACTGTGCGTGGGGGTCGATGCCTACCAAAGCGGCTTTACCCTTGCCTTGCGACAGGCCCACGAAAATATGATCCGCAATGTACGCTTGGCCAATGCAGATGTGGGCTCTTTGC
>CANGYM010000109.1 GCA_947458145.1 Alphaproteobacteria bacterium
CGGAGATTGTTTTGTCTTTTGAGCGCGGGGACCCCGTGGCCGTGGATGGGCAGGGGCTGTCGCCGGCGGCCTTGCTGGCCACCCTGAACCGTTTGGGCGGGGACAACGGCATTGGGCGTTTGGATTTGGTGGAAAACCGCTATGTGGGGATCAAATCCCGCGGGGTGTACGAAACCCCTGGGGGGACCATCTGGCTGACGGCCCGCCGCGCGTTGGAAAGCCTGACGCTGGACCGTGGATCGGCCCATTTGAAAGATGAGATGATGCCCCGCTACGCCGAATTGGTCTACAACGGCCACTGGTTTTCCCCCGAACGCCAGATGATGCAATCGGCCATTGACGCCAGCCAGCATTATGTCACGGGGGATGTGCGCCTGCGCCTGTACAAGGGGACGGTCACCGTGACAGGCCGACGCTCGCCCCACAGTTTGTACTCCGAGGCCTTGGCCACCTTCGAAGACGGCGGCGCCACATACGATCACCGCGACGCCGGCGGATTTATCCGTCTGGTGGGACTGGGGGCGCGGGTTGTGGCGCGGCGGGGGAAACATTAGGGGCGGACCCAAAGAGACGGCCGTATAGGGGTTAGGGCCCCTGCCTCCCCCTTTCCATGGGCAGGGTGATTTTTTCTTGATTTTTGTGCGCGAATCGCGTATTGTCATAGTATGAAACCTTCTCACTGGCACACCCTAGCTGAAACAGATGCGTTCACGAAACGGGCCTCGTCATTGTGGTCTGATCATGACATTGAGGCCATGAAAGATTACCTTTCTTTGAACCCTTTGGTGGGGGATGAGATTCCGGGGACAGGGGGTGTTAGAAAAATGAGATGGTCCCGTCCTGGTATTGGAAAACGGGGCGGTGCGCGGGTGATTTATTATTTTTACGATGACGATGCCCCGATTTATCTGTTGTGGGCTTATGCAAAAAACCAACAAGAAGACCTGAAACAACATGAAAAAGAGGCTGTGACCAAGGCGGCAGAGACTTTAAAAGCCATGCTGAAATCCAAAAGGAGATACTCTTTATGAAAGACGAAAAAGAAGGTATGAGCGAACTGGCCAAAGGGATCCTTGCGGGGCTGGAAGAGGCCATCGCCTACATGAAAGGCGAGCCCACCAATGTTCGTGTCACGCACTATGTTTCTGCGGATGCCAAAACCATTCGGGAGCAGTTGAATCTGAGCCAGCGGGATTTTGCGGAAACTTACGGCATTCCCTTGGCCACGTTGCAAAATTGGGAACAGGGGCGCAATCGGCCGGATAAAACGGCCTCGGCCTATTTGTGGTCCATTGCGAAGCTGCCCGATGAAATCAAAAACGCCCAAAAATCCATACGGGAGGAAAGCCAGATGGTGGAGGCGGGTTGAAACATTTCCCCCTATCTTTCCGCCCCAAAAGGCTTTAGAAAAAAGACGTGTTTTCGCTTTTGATGGGGGTTTGTCATGACCGCGACGCCTGTTGCTTCCTCTGCTGCTGATGCCATGCCGGCGTTTGAGATTATTGATGTTTCCACCAAGCGCCCTGCGTGTGATGGGGGTGGGGGGGCGCTCGGCCACCCCCGTGTTTATTTAACTATGGGATCGCAAACGCAGATCACTTGCCCCTATTGCAGTCGGACGTTTCGCTGGATTGCGGGCGAGGCTTCCCATGACGGCCACGCCCATTGACGCTGAGGCCCCATCCCCCATCACCGTGCTGGGGCGGTTTTTGGATATGATGGCCATTGAGCGGGGGGCATCCCCCAACACCCTGATGGCCTATGGGCGGGATTTAAAGGCGTTTTTGGAAAAAGTCCCCCACGGCCCCACAGCCAGTGCGCAGGACATCACAACGTATCTTCACAATCGCACCCTCAGCCCCCGCAGCCGCAGCCGCGCCATTACGGCCCTGCGTCAATTTTTTGTGTTTTTGCAAACCGAAGGCCTGCGCCCCGATAATCCCACAAAACCCCTGAAAACGCCGGCGGCGCCCCGCCCCATCCCCCATTATTTCACCGAAGATCAGATGGGCCTGCTGTTTACGTGGTTAAACAACCCCATCACGCCAGAGGATATACGCCTGTTGGCCATGATCGAGCTGTTGTATGGGGTGGGCCTGCGGGCCAGTGAGCTGGTGTCGTTGCCGCTGTCTGCGGTGATTCAGGACGGCGGGGCCGTGATGGTCATGGGCAAGGGGGGGAAAGAGCGTTTGTTGCCCCTAACCGTTGGGGCCACCACGGCCCTGAAGGCTTACCGCGAAGTGCGGGGGCATTTTTTGCCCAAGCCCCAAAGCCCCTTCATGTTTCCCGCCCGTGGCCGGCAGGGCCATATTTCCCGTCAACATCTGGATTTACAACTGAAGGATCTGGCGGCCAAGGTGGGCCTGCCGTCGTTATCGGCCCACATGTTGCGGCATTCTTTGGCCACGCATCTGTTGCATCGGGGGGTGGATTTGCCCACGTTGCAGGCGATTTTGCGCCACGAAGACCTCTCCACCACCCAAATTTACACCCATATTCCTGAGGACCATTTGCGCCACACCCTGCAAACATGCCACCCTTTGGGGCAACACGATGGGACATGGGAACGCCGCGATGATTGATGGATCCCCTCCCCCCGTTGTTTTGTCGATGGCGGGATTTGATCCCAGCGGCGGGGCCGGTGTTTTGGTGGATATCAAAACCATTCACGCGCTGGGGGGTTACGGCTTAGCCGTGGCCACAGCGCAAACGGTGCAAAATACCCTGAGCGTTTCCCGCGTGGTGCCCACAGACGCTGGCCTATTTCAAGAGCAAGTGGAGGCGCTGCTGGCCGATACCCCGCCGGCGGCCATCAAAATCGGCATGATTGGCAGTGCGGCCATTGCCCGCTGTTTGGTGGGGTTGCTGGATCAGGTGCGCTGCCCCGTTGTGCTGGATCCCATCGTGGTGGCCAGTCATGGGGCGCCGCTGATTGAACCTGAGGCCTTTGAGATTTTGAAAAACCATCTGTTGCCCCGCGTGACCTGCATCACCCCCAACACGGTGGAGGCCGCATTGCTGCCCCTGCATCACGCCCGCGCGGTGTTCATCACCGGCGGCCATAACGAGGGGGATGTGATCGTGAACATCCTGAAAGAGGGCATAAACGAAACCACCTTTTCCCATCCCCG
>CANGYM010000110.1 GCA_947458145.1 Alphaproteobacteria bacterium
GGGATGGGATTTTGGGGGGGGATGGTGAGTGGGGAGTGGTGAGTGGGGAGTGGTGAGTGGGGAGTGGGGAGTGGGGAGTGGTGAGTGGGGAGTGGTGAGTGGGGAGCAGGAGAAGTTTATGCTCCCTCTCCCGCTTGCGGGGGAGGGTAGGGAGGGGGTTTCGCCCCAATTCAATTGTTTGGGGATTCCTCTGGACCTTAGAACTCAAAAAAACATCACTTTCATTGGGAAATTGAGTGTACTATTTTTGGATCAGGACGATTTAACCCCTGCCCAGAAAAAAGCCTATACAGCGTTTGTTCACGTGTTGAAAAAGGAGTTTAAAACATGACCGATGATACGCTTCACGCGTCTATTATGCGGGGATTACAGCAAACGCTGGCCTACGCACGGGGGGATGCGTCCCATGTTCGTGTGATCACGCCTGAAAAAGACATTCCTGATGTGAAAAACCTTCGCAAAAGCCTGAAAAAAAACCAACAGGATTTTGCTTTGGCCTATCACATCAATCCATCAACCCTGCGCAGTTGGGAACAGGGCAAACGCACCCCCCCCGATTACGCCATTGCGTATCTTAGGGTGATTGCCCACGCCCCCCAAATCGTCGAAGAGGCCCTGTCCTCCTAACCCCAACCAAAGACGCTTTTTTGAAAGAAAGATTTTCTGGATTCCCAAACCATTTCTGGATACAGTGCGGGTCCTGTTTTGCTTTAGGGGTGTAGCTCAATGGTAGAGCGTCGGTCTCCAAAACCGAAGGCTGTAGGTTCGAGTCCTATCGCCCCTGCCAAGACAATCTCCCCCATGTCCACAGTTCCCGCCATTTCCGAAGCATCCCCCCAGTTTGGCCATATTCAATCGGTGCGTTTGTATCATTTTCGCACCTATCAGGATCAGTGTTTCCAGATCACCGGCCCCCGCGTCATGATTGCCGGCCCCAATGGGTCGGGGAAAACGAACCTTTTGGAGGCCCTCTCCCTCTTCACCGTGGGCACAGGGCTGCGGGGGGCCAAACTGCGCACCCTGCAATCGGCGCACCATCCGGCCCCTTGGGCGGTGCATCTGGACTGGACGGGGGCAGGGGACGATGCCCTTTCGCTGGGCACCGCCATGGACGGCGAAGCCTTGGCCACCGGCAAAGAGCGGCGTTTGCTGCACATTCATCGGGAAAACGCCCCGCTGCATTCCCTGTCGGATCATGTAAACATCGTCTGGCATGTCCCCAAAATGGACCGGCTGTTTGGGGAAGGCACCACGGAACGCCGGCGATTCTGGGACCGCGTTGTGTATGGATTTTATCCCGATCATTTAACGCACCTGCGCCTGTACGAATCCGCCCGCCGCGAACGCGCCGCCCTGTTTGAACGCCAAATCACCTCTGACGCTTGGCACAGGGGGCTGGAAAGCGTTCTGGCAGAAAAGGGGGTGGCCATTGCGGCGGCCCGTTTGGATGTGGCGCGGATTTTAAACACATGCCCTCTCAACCTTCCCTTTCGCTATGCCCCCGTATCCTGCGGGGGGTGGATCGAGGACGCCCTCACCGCCGGCCAGCGGGCCCTTTCCGTAGAAGAATCCTATCGCCAGCATCTGGAAACCCTGCGCCCCATGGGCAAAACCGAGGGGACGCATCAGTCCGTTCTCTCCGCCTTTGATGAACAAAAAAACGTGGATGCGGCGCTGGCCTCAACGGGGGAGCAAAAGCTGTTTGTCCTCAGCCTGCAACTGCGCATCGCCCATCTGCTGGCGGCGCGTCGGCGAACGCTGCTGTTGCTGGATGATGTCACCTCGCATCTGGACCCCCGCCACTGTCAGGCCTTGGCCGAGGCCCTGAACGCCGGCCCCTTTGTCACATGGCTATCCACGGTCAACCCCGAAAATCTGGGGGCCTTAGAGGGCGAGCGCATTGATTTGGGGTAGGGGTGGGGAGTGGTAAGTGGGGAGGGAAAAATTTGTGTTCCCTCTCCCGCTTGCGGGGGAGGGTTAGGGAGGGGGTTTCGCCGCACAATCTTTGTTCTATAACAAACAGATAGTGGCTGCTGGCCCCTCTCCCTAACCCTCTCCCCGACGGGGAGAGGGAATAACGATTTTTCTCACCACTCACCACTCACAACCCACCCCCCAAATACTCCCTCTGCACCTCGGGACTCTGCAGCAGGTCGCGGCCCGTACCCGACAGGGTGATGCGCCCGTTGCGCAGGACATAGCCATAATCGGACACCGACAGGGCCAATCGGGCGTTTTGCTCCACCACCAACAGGGTCAAACCCAGCGTTTCCCGTAAAGACACAAGGGTATCAAAAATCTGCCGCACCACCAACGGGGCCAAGCCCAAAGACGGCTCATCCAACAGCAACAGCTTCGGTCTGGCCATCAGGGCGCGGGCAATGGCCAGCATTTGTTGCTCGCCGCCGGACATGGTGCCCGCCCGTTGCCGCATACGGTCGCGCAGACGGGGAAAGAGGGTGAACATGGCCTCCACATCGTCCCGATATTTAGACGGCGGGGAAAAATACGCCCCCATCTGCAGGTTTTCCAACACCGTCATCTGGGCAAAAATCCGCCGCCCCTCCGGCACATAGGCAATGCCCCGCCGGATCAGGGTTTCGGTGGACATCTGGCTGATATCCTCCCCATCAAAGGCAATGCGGCCCGCCGACAAACGGGGCATACCCGCAATGGTCATCATCAACGTGGTTTTTCCGGCCCCGTTGGCCCCAATCAGGGACACAATCTGGCCCTTCCCCACAGACAGGGATACATCCTGCAACACCGCAATGCGGCCATAACCACTGCAAACATGATCCAGCGATAACAACGGGCTCATGCCGCATCCTCCCCCAAATAGGCCCGAATCACATCGGGATGGGTGCGCACGGCCTGCGGCGTGCCTTGGGCCAGCAAACGGCCATAATCCAAAACCAAAATATGATCGGAAATGTCCATCACAACGGACATATCATGCTCGATCAAAAAAATGGTGATCCCATGTTGATAACACAGGGTTTTTAGCAGATTTTTCAAATCCAAGGATTCCTTGGGGTTCAATCCCGCCGCCGGTTCATCCAAACACAGCAAACGGGGACGACCCGCCAAACAACGGGCAATTTCCAAA
>CANGYM010000111.1 GCA_947458145.1 Alphaproteobacteria bacterium
TAATCCCCTTCACCAATTTGAGATTCATCCCATCGTTTCGCTGCCTCTGGTGGCGGGCTATGACCTCTCCTTTACCAATGCCTCTCTTTTTATGATGGGCGCAGTTTTGGTAACGTTTTTGTTTATGATGCTACCCTTTCGGCACCGTCACGAGGTGCCCACACGGTTTCAAGCTCTTGCTGAGCTGTATTATCGCTTTGTGGCCGATTTGGCCCGCGATACCGCTGGCTCTGATGCGCGGCCGTTCTTTCCATTTATTTTCTCTCTATTTTCCTTTGTTTTGCTGGGGAATATGCTGGGGATGTTGCCGTTTTCTTTTACCTTTACCAGTCATATTATTGTCACATTTGCCTTGGCGATTTTTATTTTCGTCATGGTGACGGTGGTGGGCTTTGTCCGTCACGGCACCCATTTTTTTGCTTTGTTTATCCCAGAAGGGTTGCCGGATCATCCCCTTTCCAAAATCTTGCTTGTGCCCCTGATTTTCATCATTGAACTGTTTTCCTACTTAATTCGCCCCATCACCCTTTCTGTCCGTTTGGGGGCCAACATGATGGCCGGACACATTATGTTAAAGCTGGTGGTGGGCTTTGTGGGCGTTGCTGGCCTTTGGGGCATTGCGCCTTTTCTGTTGTCCTTTGCCATCATCGGCTTTGAGTTCTTTGTGGCCGTCTTGCAGGCGTACATTTTCACATTAATGACTTGCGTTTATCTGAAAGACGCTTTACACCTTCACTAAATTTTTAAAGGAGTCTGAACTATGGAACCTGAAACCGCAAACACCCTCATCGCCTCTGCATTATGGGCTAAGTACCTTGGCGCTGCTTTGGCTTTACTTTGTATTTTGGGCGTTGGCCTGGGTCTGGGGAACATTTTTTCTGCGTACATGAATGGCGCAGCCCGCAACCCTTCCGCTGAACCAAAATTGAAATCCATGGCCATCATCGGCGCTGGTATGACCGAGGCCCTCGGTATCTTAGCGGTGATTGTTGCCATTCTGATTTTGTTTGTTGTCTAGGGTCCCCTCCTAACCTTGGCGATTGTTTATGCCCCAGTTTGACACCACCACGTTTGCAGGTCAGATTTTTTGGCTGGTCCTTTCCTTTGGCCTGCTTTACGTTTTGGTGTCTCGGGTCATTCTCCCCAAGTTTATCAGCATCGTGGACCAACGAGAAGACCGAATTTCCCAAGATATTCGGGCAGCCAAGGATCTGCAAAAAGAAATTGATTACCTGCAGGCCAAAGTTTCCGAAACCAAGCGTCAGGCCATCCACGAGGTGACCGACCTTTATGATAAAGAAAAACGGTCGCTAGAAGATTCTTTCAAAAAAGAATTTCTGGAAATGAAGCAACACCTGCACGCAGAGCAAGAGCGTTTTGTTTTGGATTTGGCAGAAAGACAAAAAATCCTCAAGGAAACCTTTGCGGTAGAGGCCCCTCAAATTGTTGATCAGGTTTTAAAAAAAATTGTGAACGCCTCCTTGCCGGCTTCGGAAATCGAAGCGGTGACAAAAACTGTGGCGCGTGATCTTTCTGTGGCGATAAGGGGCTAACGTTATGGATCCCGCTAAACTTTGGTATACTATCAGTTTCGTTGTTTTTTTGGCCTTGGTTTATCGGCCCCTACAAAAATTTGTGGTTCCGGCCTTGGACCGCTACAGAGAGTCTGTCGTTCATCGCATGAAAGAGGCCCGTTCTTTGCGCGAAGAGGCCCAAAAACTGGTTGCCCATTACAGCGAAGAATTGCGGGATATGGAGCAGACCTATGCCGATATGCTGAAAAAAGCCCATGACGATGTGTTATCCATGCGGGCCCAGATGCTGCGGCACCATGAACAGGATAAAAAATCTCTGCAAACAGGCCAAGACCTTCACAAGGCCCAATCCGTACGGCGTATGGAATTGGATTTTGAGGGTTACCTTTTAACGTTTCTTCTGGATTCCCTGACCCTGCTGGTGGAAAAATCCCCTGCCCTCTCGGCATCTTATCAGGCTTTGTGTCTAAAAAACCTTCCCAAAACCCTCACACCCGCATAACACTTTTTTACAAAACCGGCCCCTTATAGCACGCTCTTGGATCGGGGATGGTGCAGGGTTAGGGCCCTGTGAATGTGCTGGGCATCCAAATGCAAGTACACGCTGGTGGTGGTCACTTGACTGTGTCCCAAAAGGGTTTGGATGGACCGTAAATCGGCCCCAGCTTTCAGTAGATCACTGGCAAAACTGTGACGCAGGCTGTGGGCGCTGTGTTTTAACGAAACACCAGCTTCAGAAAGTAACGTTTTCAAAACACGATTCACAACAGCCGGTTGCAGGGGTTTATGCTGAACCCCCCAAAACAGCCTTTCCTCAGAAACAAAAGGACAGGTGGCTTGATGATGTTCCAAAAACATTTGCACAACCGGCAACAGGGGGATTTGTCTGGGTTTGCTGCCTTTTCCCATGACGGTGAGGGTATCACCCTGAATGTCCTTGGGGCAAAGAGAAAGCGCCTCTGAAATCCTGAGACCTGCTCCGTACATAAGGGCCATAAGACACGCCGCCTGATCCCATACCCAAGGGTGGGGATGGCCGACCTTGCGGGCCGCCAGACTTTGCAAAAACAGATCAAACGTCTGGGGCGGCAGGGCTTTGGACAAACGTTCCCTGGATTTACGAATCCGCAGGGCATCAAAGGCGGTGATGGGAACGCCTCTTTCATGAACATAGCGGGCAAAATGACGGAAACTGCTGGCATAACGGGCCAGACTGCTTTGGCTGACCCCCTCGGACCGCTTAAACCCCATATAATCACGGACGGTTTGATGGTTGATGGCTTGCAAGGTCATCACTCCCACAGGCGCCTGATACAAAGCATGAAGGTAGGATAACAACCCCAACCAATCCTGACCATAATGGCGCACGGTCAGGGGCGCGGCACCCTCCCCTGTCAACAAATGGTCCCACCAATCCTGGTGAAACGACAACAGGTCGTCATCACAGCACCCCGCTTTTTGATAAAGCTTCAGAAGAATGACCTTTGGCTTATCCATGGGGCGCAGGAATGACGGTAAAGGGAATGGAAGGATGTTGTTTGA